>CAZLII010000198.1:0-7639 GCA_964559065.1 uncultured Nitrospirales bacterium
ACTTTTTGACGGCGCTGCCGGACTTGGGGGAAATCGCGGCGGATGTCGTGGGCATCAGCGTCACCCAAACCAGTTGGAATGTGGGGGCGGCGCTGGCCATGCGGATACGCAAGGCCTATCCGCACAAGAAGATCATCTTCGGCGGCCATCCCCTCTTTTTCCCCGAAGAGGCAGCGTGTATTCCGTTGGAAGCCGCCGATGCCATATGCAAGGGGGAAGGGGAACATACCATCTGTGAGGTGATGGAAAAGGGCTTTGAGCGGATTGGAGAAGTGGCCGGCGTCTATGTGCCGGGGGAAAACGGATGGCAAATGACGCGCGAACGGCCGATGGAACGAAACCTTGACCTGCTGCCATGGCCCCGTTTTGAGGGCATTGACCTGAGTCGCTACGGCAAGCGTTTCCTGCCGCTGATGGGATCGCGCGGCTGCGTCGGGCGCTGCCTGTTTTGCCCCGACCGCTACCGCAGCCCGGGGTATCGAACCCGGTCAGCCACGAACCAGGTGGATGAACTGGAATATCTGAGCCAACAGTTCGAGGTGGAACATTTCCCCTATAATGACCCGCTGCTGAATGGCAATATCAAGGTGTTGAATGAGAAAGCGGACGAAATCCTGCGGCGCGGTCTTAAGGTGCAGTACGGCGGCAACATGATGGTTCGGGCCGACATGCCGGAGGAACTGTTTCCGAAATTGAGGAAATCCGGAATGTCCGTGGCGCTCATCGGGGTGGAAAGCGGCTGCGCCGATACCCTCAAGCATATGCGCAAACGCCATACGCCGGAGATGGCGGGTGAATTCATTCGGCGTTGTCATCGAGCGGGCATCAAGACCGAACTTAATTTCATTCTGGGCTTCCCCACGGAAACCGAGGAACACTTTCAGGAGACCTGCACATTTCTTCGGCAATACAGTCCATACATTGACGCCGTGATCAGCATCATGCCGCTGCTGGTGCAGCCTTCTGACCTCTATGATCAGCGGGAGGCGTTTGGCATCGTCATGCAAAGCAGAACCGATTACGCCAACTGGTGCGTGCAGAACGGGAACAATACGCTCGAAGTGCGTCTTGACCGCGTGCAACGCTTCCGGCAATTGGCCGAAGACCTGGGGCTGCTTGAAGACCACGTCATGAGTGAAGGGATGATGCCCGGAATGGACCAGGTGCCCACGCCGGACCGTTTTCTCCAGAGATTCCGCGAACGCTTTCTGGAAGCGGCCGACATCCCGCCGGGGGAACGCGCCGAATATCAATCCGCCGCCAGACGATTGCGCGAATTGACTGCAACCGCATCACCCCCGGTCGGTCCGCTCGAACTGGCCATGAAAGCCGTCCGCAGCCTGAAAAAACATGGCGTGCGACAGAGCGTCCGGCGCGGCCGGGAATGGCTGGCCATCCACCGACGCTGACTGTGACAGAGCATCCCATAATTTGCGCGGTCATATCCCTGCCACAGGTTGCGTCGCTTCAACCGCCCCAATCCTCCGGATGGCGTCGTCTATTTCCTCCGGGGTGAGGAAGCCGATGGTGATGGCGTGGATGCAGTCGAGGCCGAGCACGAAGCGCAGGGACTCGTCGGCGCGATCGGCGGTCTCGCCTTCGCCGCGATTTTACATGCCAATCATGCCCTTGCTGGTTTCGTGCGCTTTTCCCTTTTTGATTCAACCGGACCGAAACGATACAATGCCGCCCCATACGATCCTGTCTTTATTTGCCATTGATTCGGGAAAGGAAGGAAGGGGATGGGGCTGCGTTTTTACAATACGCTGCATCGCGCCAAGGAGCCGTTTGAGCCGCTGGAGCCGGGCAAGGTGCGCATGTACACCTGCGGGCCGACCGTGTACAACTTCGCGCATATCGGCAATTTCCGCGCCTATGTGTTTGAAGACCTGCTGCGGCGTTACCTGAAATTCAGGGGCTATGACGTTTTTCACATCATGAACCTCACGGACGTGGAGGATAAACTGATCCGGGCGCACCGGGAAACCGGCGAACCGTTGAAAACCATCTCCGCCCGGTATATCAAGGCTTTTTTTGAGGACATTGACACACTGGGGCTGGAGCGCGCAGAGGCCTATCCGGCGGCCACCGACCACATCCCGGAAATGGTGGCCCTGATAAAGACCCTTCGCGAGAAGGGGCACACCTATCAGGACAGCGACGGCAGCATCTATTTTCGCCTCAGCAGTTTCCCCGATTACGGCCGCCTGAGTCAGATGGACATGAGCCAGTTGCAGCAGGGGGCAAGCGGTCGCGTGAAGACCGACGAGTACGCGCTGGAAGACGCGCGCGATTTCGCCCTCTGGAAGGCCTGGGATGAAAATGACGGCGAGGTTTTCTGGGAAACGGAACTGGGCAAGGGCCGCCCTGGATGGCACATCGAATGCTCCGCCATGAGCATGAAGTACCTCGGCGAGAGTTTCGACATTCATTGCGGCGGCGTGGACAACATCTTTCCGCACCACGAGAACGAGATCGCCCAATCCGAATGCGCCACCGGAAAACCATTCGTCAAATATTGGCTGCATTGTGCGCACCTGGTCGTGGAAGGCCGGAAAATGTCCAAGTCGCTGGGCAATTTCTTCACGCTGCGCGACCTGCTGGAAAAGGGCTTGAGCCCGCTCGCCATCCGCTGGACGTTGCTCGCCACGCATTACCGGCAGCAGAGCAATTTCTCCTTCGAGGCCGTGGAAGCGGCGGAACAGGCCCTGCGGCGAATAAGCGATTTCCGCATCCGCCTCGGCGAGGTCCGGGGACCGGGGGCTGACCTTACAGAGCGCTGCGCCGCCTGCGAGCAGGCTTTCATTGAGGCGCTTGATGACGACCTCAACATCTCCGGCGGCCTGGGCGCGGTCTTCGACTTCATCCGCGATGTCAACAAAATGATTGACGCGGGCGAAGTCGGTGAGGCGGGCGCGCGCAATGCGCTTGCCCTGCTGGACCGCCTGAACGCGGTCACCGGCGTTTTCGCGCCGCCCACGGAAGACACCGTGCCGCAGGATGTGATGGACCGCGTGCTGGCGCGGCAACAGGCCCGCCGCAACAGGGATTTCGCGCAGGCCGACGCGCTACGCGGCGCCCTGCTCGCCGAGGGATGGGTGATCGAAGACACGCCGGACGGCCCCCGCGTGAAACGCGCTTGACGGAATTGTTTCAGAACATCACCGACGAAATGATCACACAACCCTGCACGAAAACGCCCCGCATCGCATCCATTGATCAAGTGCGGGGCTATGCCATATTCGGCATGATCCTGGTCAATTTTCTCGGCCACTTCGATGCCATGCCCTGGATATTCAAACACCACCACTATGGCTTCTCCTACGCGGACAGCATTGCGCCGCTCTTCATCTTTGTCGTGGGACTTGGTTTTCGCATGTCCTTCCTGCGGCGCGCGGCGGCATCGGGCATCAGCGCGGCGCGGCGCGCCGCCGTGCGACGCTATGCCATCCTCATCGGCCTGGGCCTGATCTACGGCGGCTTTCACCTGCGCGCGGGGGTGTGGGACGCGCTGATGGACATCGGCTGTGCGGGCATGCTGACTGTGCTGATCATTGACCGGACCGCGTGGGTGCGCATCGCGGCGGCGATACTCTTTCTCAGCGCCTATCAGGTAATCTTCACCCAAACCGGATATGGGCAGTGGGTTGTACCCAACAGCATCAACGGCGGGCCGCTCGGTCCGCTGAGTTGGGTTTTCATCTTTCTGATGGGCACACTGGCGCATGACCTGATGGCGGTGAGTAATCCCCGGCGATTCCCCTTCTGGTGCTGTATTTTCGGCATTGCGCTGGGAATGCTTGGCTGGGGCTTGGGTCTGGAGTGGCCGGGAATCAAGGGGGAATGGCCATTGACCCAATATGGCATGAGCGCACCATATTCCCTCAGCGCTGCCGGCCTCTGCTTTCTGACCCTGGCGGGATTCTATGCCCTGTGCGACATGGCCAAAGTCCAGTTGCCCCATCTGACGGTGCTGGGCAGAAATCCGCTGGTCCTATATCTTGTGCAGGCCATCATCACCGGGATCAGCGGCGCAGTGCTGCCGTCCGCGCTGCCCGCGCCATACGCACTGTGCGGATTTGCCGCCACATACGCCGCCTGTTATTGGGTTGCCTGGTTCCTGGACCGCAAAGGGATGATCATCAAAATCTGAGGCGGCGATCATTCAAAAATGGCGTCAACAAACTGGCGTGCGTCAAACGGTTGCAAGTCCTCCACCCCCTCCCCCACGCCGACCAACTTAATTGGAATGCCGAGTTCCTTTTGGATGGCCAGCGCCATGCCGCCCTTGGCGGTGCCGTCGAGTTTCGTGAGCACAATGCCCGTCACCGTCAATGCCTCGGTGAAAATGCGCGCCTGCTGCAGGCCGTTCTGGCCCGTCGTTGCATCCAGGGTAAGGAGGACCTCGTGCGGCGCATCGGGAAGGCGCTTCTTGACAACCCGCTGGATTTTCTTCAATTCCTCCATCAGGTTGATCTTGGTGTGGAGGCGGCCCGCGGTGTCAATGATGAGGTTGTTCACGCCGCGCGCAATAGCGGCGTCGGTCGCATCGAAGGCCACCGATGCCGGGTCGGCGCCCTCGGCGTGCTTGATGATCCCCGCGCCGCTGCGCTCGCTCCAGACCGTCAACTGCTCGGCGGCGGCCGCGCGGAAAGTGTCCGCCGCGCCCAAAAGCGCCGACCGGCCCTCCGCGATCAGTTTGGCCGCGAGTTTCCCGGCCGTGGTGGTTTTCCCGGAACCGTTCACGCCCGCTATCAGCGTGACATGCGGCGGCGGGTCCGCATCCCAGTGCAGGGCGTGGTCGCCCGGCGCAAGCATCCGGACCATCTCTTCCTTCAACGCCTGATACAGCAGGTCCGAGGTTTCCATCCGCTGATCGCGCGCCACGCCGCGCATGTGCGCGACCATCTCCATCGTCGCATCCACGCCGATATCGGCCTCAATCAATATCTCTTCCAGCGATTCAAATACGCTGTCGTCAATCCGCGTCCGCCCGCCGAATACCCGGCTCAATCCATCGGCCAGATTGCTGCGCGTCTTGCCCAATCCATCGCGCAATCTCCGAAAAAAACCGCCTTCCGCCATCAAATCTTCTCTCCTCTTGCCGAAAAACAAAACCGCGAACGGCGGATTCTACGCTGAATGCGCTGCAACCCGCAATCCGCGAGCATTCTCAGGCCGCCATTATTGCGGCAGCCGATATGCCATGAACTCGTAACCTTCTTCCGCTATCGCCGATTGGCCAAAGCAATCAAACGTGCCATCCGGACGCCGCAATGCCACGCCCGCCACCGAAAAATAGCGGGCGCCGTCCGATGCCCCGGCATTCTCCCAACCTGCGCTCAGGGAGTTGCTTTGCAGCATGGCGCGGCCCCGCACCTCGCCGCCCTCCCCCACCCGCGCCACGAAATAATATTCGCCATCGGACTGCTTGACCCTGCCTACGCCTACAGGGCGCGCGCCTATCAATCCCGATCCCCGGACAATGATGTAAATACCTTCAAAACTATCCGTCAAAACGGGATTCTGCATCGCCGCCTGAATCTCCTCCGGACTGGGCCGCCGGGACTCCACTTCGGCCAGCATTTCCGTGAACACGTCGTTGTCCGGGCCGGACCAGAACGCCCGCTGTACATTGAAGGCCGGGCCTTGCGTTGCTATCAACCAATGTGTGATCGTGTCCACATTCAGGGTGGTCCACAAGATCAACAAAATGCCCAGCACCGTCAGCGCACCCAACAGGAACTGTCGCCGTTCCACCCGCTCTGCCTGCCCCACCAACTGCTGCTCCGCCGTAAGACGCAGGGTGCGTTGATCCCGCAGATTGTTGCCGCACGTCTTGCAGATCAACGTCCCCTCAGGATTCACCGTGGAACACTGGGCGCATACCGCATCCGCATAGAGCCGGTCACCCACACTTGGACTTTGAAAATTATCATCACTCATCATCAGTCCCCTGCCACAGTTTAGCCGTATGATTTTCGCATAATACAACGCATTTGTCCAGTATATTCTTTCATTGTCCCTTTTTCCCGAAAACCTCGTTATTGTATCTCTTTTGCCGCGTGTCGGTTCCGATATTCTTTCCACCTTTGGGACATACTGCGCCGAAAGATTACCCGTATCAATCAGCGGTGAACGCTGATAAAATGGGAAACCGTCCACCAGACACCATAATCAGTGCCGGGGGAATACTCGCTGGAATAATAATCCTCTCGGCGGCCGTTGATACCCATGACAGCCCAAGGAACGGACAGATCATCGTTGGGTTTGACACCAAGTCTCTCGGAGTGCGCCATAATGACGGAGAATACAATGCCATCTCGGAAACGCAAGGTTGTGGTGGTAGGCGCCGGGGCCGTTGGAGCGACATTCTGCTACGCCTTGGCACAGAGCGGCCTGGCCGACGATATCGCCCTGATAGATAAGAACGAGAGTCTGGCGCGCGGGCAGGTTCTTGACCTTCTACATGGCCAGCCCTTTTTTCCCACCGTCTCCATCCACGTGGGCGACGCGGCCGACTATGCGGATGCCCAGGTCGTGGTCATTGCAGCGGGCGCCGCGCAGTTGCCCGGTGAGTCGCGGCTCGATTTGCTCCGGCGAAACGCCCGCATCGTCGGCGCAATCGCGGCGGATGTCGCCGCGCACGAATGCCCCGGCGTACTGCTCATCGTCAGCAATCCGGTGGATATCTTGACTTATGTGGCCCTCAAGCAGACCGGCTGGACGCGGGGGCGCGTCATCGGCTCCGGTACCGTCCTCGACAGCGCCCGGCTCCGGCACCTTCTGGGCGTGCATTGCGGCGTGGATGTCCACAACGTGCACGCATACATCTTGGGCGAACACGGCGACAGCGAATTTGCCGCCTGGTCCATGACCCATGTCGCGGGGATGCACATCCACGAATACTGCCCCCTTTGCCGACGCTGCGATGACTGGAAAGAGCAACTGCAACGGATCGAACAGGAAGTGCGGGACTCCGCCTACCACATCATCAACTACAAAGGCTCCACGCATTTCGCCGTCGGGCTTGCCCTGGTCCGCATTACCGGGGCCATCCTGCGCGGACAAAGCAGCGTGCTGACCGTATCCGCCCTTCTCGAAGGCGAATACGGACTGAACGACCTATGCCTCAGCGTACCCTGCATCGTTGCGGAGAACGGCGTCGGCAAGATCATCGAAAGCGACCTCCCCCGACGCGAACGCGCCGCCCTTGACCGCTCCGCCGCCATCCTGAAAAAAGCCCTCGCCGACCTCGATGCTGATGCGTGATCGACAATGGGGGGTAGCCCTTCTTCGGCAAGGTATCCGAGGGCATCCTTCGCACGCGTGCTGCGCTCGCGAGCGAAGGATGGCGGAGAGGGTGGGATTCGCGGCGGGCCGATTTGTAAGTCTTTTAATTTCAATCCATTACGATGTAAGTGCTTTTTGGCGTTTACGTTAGATCTTCATTCAATATCATTCAACTTCACGCAATATCATCCCATGTCATCGATTTTCGACACCGGCTTTTCACAAATCTTTCACAAAATAAGGTCATCTGTCCGGTGAGGTAGGCAGTGTGTCCCTACAATTCATTTGGATTCACAGCCATCCCACAGGGGGTGGTTTTTCTCTGTAAGTCCTTTGTTTTCGTTGC
>CAZLII010000199.1:0-7587 GCA_964559065.1 uncultured Nitrospirales bacterium
ACACAGACCGGTACCCTGCCTTCACCGGATACAAGGACCCGGTGGTGTTTTTCGCCGAAGGCCGCTGGCAAATGATGGTGATTGGCTGTGATTTTGTGGAGCGCATCCATCATTTTGCCAGCGATGACGGCGACATTTGGACCCCCGCAGCCCCCGCGCCCATTATGGAGAACACCGGCTGGCACAATTTCTTCACGCGCCCCGCCAGTGTGCTGCCGATGCCCTTGGGCTATCTGCTCGTCTATGAAGGATCCCATTTCACATGGACCGACCCCGCCTATAACATCGCCACCGGCCTCGCTTACAGCCCAGACCTGCAACGCTTCTACGATCTGACGCCCGATGCGCCCCTGCTGAAAAGCGACACCCCCGGCGACTACCACACCTGGCGCTACTCCCACTGGCTGCGCGCCGGCGACCGTGTTTTCGTTTACTTCGAGGCATCGCGCCCCAACAATACCAATGAATTACGCGTGAGCGTTCTGAAGGGAAAATAACCATGCAATACACACAACTCGGCAAGACGGACCTCATCGTATCGCGGATTTGCTTCGGCTGCTGGCAACTCTCGCCGCGTTTCTGGGGAAAGGTGCCGCTGGGGCCGTGGCGCAGGGCCATTGACCGCGCGGTGGAACTGGGCGTCAACTTCATTGACACCGCCGGGGCTTACGGCGAGGGCTACGCCGAGGAATGTCTCGGCGATTATCTCAAGAAGCGAAAACTCCGCGACAAGTTTTTCATCGCCACGAAATTCTACTGGAATTTCAAGGGAAAGGCGCGCTATCCGGAAACCACCTATCAGTTCACCATCTCCGAATGCGAAGACTCCCTGCGCCGCCTCAAGACCGACCGGATTGACCTGTTCCAGATTCATGCGTGGGACCCGCTGACGCGCCCCGAGGAGACGGCGGCGGCGCTGGCGCGCCTGAAACAGGAGGGCAAAATCCGGTGGGTGGGGGTGAGCAACCTCAACGTGGAACAGATCGCGATGTACCGCGAATTCATTGACGTGGAATGCCATCAGCCGCATTACAACCTGCTCGCGCGCGAACCCGAAGAACGCGAGTTTCCGTACTGTCTGCAACATCGCATCGGCGTCATTCCCTATTCGCCGCTTTATCGCGGCCTGCTTACCGGCAAGTACGCCCGCGACCAGCAATTCACCGACAGCCGCGCCAACTACGGGCTGTTCGTGGGCCGTGCCTTCCACTGCATTCTCGACGCGCTCGACGAATTGAAGACCATCGCAAAGCCGCTCAAACTGACCGTCGCCCAACTCGCCATCCGGTGGGTGCTCACCCACCCCGCCGTCACCAGCGCCATCGTCGGCATCAAGACCCCCGAACACATTGAAAGCATCGTTCCCGCCGCCGATGCGCCGCTCTCCGCGCCCATCTGGCACCGGGTGGCGGATATCGTGCAGAAGGCCAAGGAAGAAGCCGAGGCGATGGACTGATTAAGGAAAACGACACGGGAATTGCAGGATTTTTCGTTGATCAGGTCTTACTGAGGCATTTCGGCTGCGCTAATCAGCGCGCAGCATGGAACGTCCCATCTTGCTCGTTACTGCCTTGCTGAAACGCCAGGCCGTAGATGTGCTGTGCATAATTTGTGTCTTTTATGTCCTTGTCGCCCTTTTCGCCTTGCCGCGCGTGGCCCTGCGCTAGAAGCGCACTGTTATGGGCTTGCCGGACTTGGCGGATTTGATCTCCGCTTCGACGAGTTGGATGCTGTTCAGGGCGGATTCCGGGGGAATGATGGGGGAATCTTCGCCTGCGCGGATGCATTCGACAAAATGCCGCAGTTCATGAAGGTAGCCGTCACCGGCGGGCACCCTGACTTCTTTGGGCGCGCCTTTCACGGGGTAGAGCATGAGTTTCAGGTCGCGGGTCATGTCGAGCGTGGCGCGTTCCATGGCGATGCTGAAGGTCATGCCGAACGGATAGCCGGGGGCGTATTCCCAGGCGCCCTCGGCGCTGATAAGGCGTCCGCCGCCATAGTTGTATGCGGTGATGATATGGTCCAGACTGCCGGGTCTCAGTCCGCCCGCGACGCTGAGCACCGATTTCGGCTTGCCGAAGAGATACATCACGAAATCCGCGTCGTGGATGTGCAGGTCCAGCGCGCACAGACCGCTCTTGCTGGACTGTTGCAGCCAGTTTTTCCAACTCCAGCCCGGTAGCCCGGAGAGACGGCAGAAGCGTGCGGTGCAAACGCTTCCGTACTTTCCGCTCTGCACGATCTCCCGCGCTTTGACGTATGACGGCCAGAAGCGGATGCAATGCGCGAGAAAGAGTTTCTTCCCGGTTTTGCGGGATGCTGCCACCATGCTCTTCGCCTCGGCGGCGTTGCGCGCCATGGGTTTCTCGCAGATGACATGCTTGCCCGCCCGCAATGCCGCGATCGTGAACTTGGCGTGCAGAAAGGTGGGCAGGCTGATGTCAATGACGTCGAGATCGGGGTCGGCCAGCAGTTGCTCGGCGCGGCTATAGACCCGATAGCCGGACACGTCCATCTCGCCGAATCCGTGCCCGATATGGCCCCGGCGTTTTTCCGCGTCCGCGTCGCATACCGCCTCTACGCGCACGCCCTTGATTTTTTCATAAGTGTCGTGATGGCACTTGCCCATCATGCCCATTCCCAGCAGTCCCACTCGGATTGTCATGGCCTTTTCTCCTTGCTTTTTGGCATTTCATTGGTTCTTGTGGTATACTCTGTGTGAAGGCTTAGCCCCCAACGGCGACGGCGGCACACACACAGTTCATTGTTCCATATCGAGAACGGCACACATCTTAAGCCTTTCATCTCTTTTCAGCCGCGCCGTCGGGGGCGCTTTTTCTTTTTCCAGCATGGGATGCCGGATGAAAAAATCGCGCAGGCCCCGGCGGAACGCCGGTTGTAGGGGGGCGGTCAAGTGGTTGACGCCGGGCAACACCACGAATTCCAGTTGCGCCATCACCCGTTGCAAGTCCCTGGCATACGGAAGAAATCCGTCGCGATCGCCGATAAAGCATATCGTCGGTATTGTATTGTTTCGAAGGACCTCTTCAGGAATGGCCATCATTTCCGAGGATTTTTTGAGCGCCTTCAGGGCGGTGCGGTTGTTGATCTTATCGCCCACCCAGTTGCGCACGGCGTGTATCGGGCCGCGCCGTGCGGCAAAGGCGGGGATCAGCGTGGGCATGGCGGCGTTCCGTGTATCGCGTGATGCATCTTGCGGAGGGGGAGGCTGGTAGGGGTTGGGCAATGGTCGGTCATCATCCGGCCGTTTCCAGCCCGCGGAACAGATCGCCGCGCTTTGGAAACGCTGGGCATGGGTTTCCAATAGTTTCAGTACAATGAATCCACCCATGGAATATCCCGCAATATGGGCTTTCTCAATGCCCAAATGGTCCATCAGCCGAATCACATCCGCGCCAAGTTCCATGCCATACTTTTCGGGTTCCGTGGGGTGGTCGCTCAGGCCATGACCGCGACAGTCGAACATGATGACCTGAAAATTCCGGCGCAGCGCCGCCGTCACGCCCGGACGCCGCCAGTTCAGGTCGGCATTCGCCGCCAGGCCATGCACCAGGACCACCGCTTCCCCCTTGCCCTCGACGGTGTAGTGAATCCTGACGCCGTCAGAGTCGAAGTATTGCCCTTCCACCCGGTGAAACAGCAGAAACGCAAGCACGCCCACTGCGGCGACGCACAACAACAGGAACGCGCCGCATCCCAAGAAAATTTTCTTCTTCATGTTCTTTGCGCTCCTGTCTGGTGTTCTCTGAGAAACGCCTTCAGGGAATCAACAAAGAGGGGATTGCGAATCGTGGTGAAATGGTCGCCGCCGCCAATATAGACCGCTTCGTGATTTGCCATGACACCGAGCATCGCATCCACGCCGTCGCGGAGGGGGTCTTTTTCGCCGACGATGGACAATATGGGCACGGTGTTGGCTTCCAACTGCTCCTTTGTAATGGCGAAATCCACGAAGCCGCGCACCGCCGCCGCGAGCGCCTTTTCGTCGCTCATCAGGCGTATGACCCGGTCCATGATGGCGAGTCGGAATCGGCTGGGCCGCCCGCCGATCCGCTCGATATTCGACAGCAGTGCTTTGAATCCCTGGCCGCTTTCCAGCGCTTCCACGATTCCGCGGACCATCATGAGGTTTTCCAAGGTGGGTTCGCGCCAGCCTGCGGCGCAGGGCGCCGCGCTCAGCAGGCGCTCCGGGTGTGCAATGGCGAGCCGCAAGGTGATGTAACCGCCCATGGAATACCCGACGACATGGGCTTTCTCGATGCCCAAATGGTCCATCAACCGCACAACATCCTCGATCATCTCCCCGCCATATTGTTTGGGATCATGCGGCTTGTCGCTCAGGCCATGGCCCCGGTTGTCCAGCGCGATGACCCGGAATTCCTGCGCAAGCGCTTTTGTGATGCCCGGCAGCCGCCAATTAAGATCGGCATTTGCCGCGAAGCCGTGAACGAGAATCACCGGATCGCCAGCCCCCTCCACAGTGTAATGAATGCGCACCCCGTTGGAATCGAAATAATCGCCCGTAACCCGCCGTGTCGCGAAAAACGCCAGCAGCGCCGCCGCAATGAGCAGCGCGCCCAGCACAAGAAAGGCCGCCAGCCATCTTTTCCTGCGTGATGTCACGTTTCCCCTCCTGTTGACGTCCTGTCGTCGCGGTGCGCTTCAATAAAGTCCCGGATGGCCGCGACCAAAGCGCGGCGATTCAGCGTGCTGTAATGATTCCCACCCCTAATATAGACGATTTCGTGCCCCTGCATCACCCCTTCCAGGTTTTCCACGCCGCGCCGGAGCGGATCATGTTCGCCAACAGCGAACAATACCGGCACTTGGTTGGCGCACAGTTCCGCCTCGCTGACTTCGAGTTCGGGCAATGATCGCACGACGGCAGCAATGGCGTCGGTGTCGTTGATGCAGCGAAAAACACGGTTCACGACGAAGACCTTGACCCGATCAAGGCCGCGCTGCGTCAAGCCCACTTCGCGCAACAACAGATTGAAACGCCGTTCGGTCTCGATTTCGTGTGCAATCGCCTCCAACTGCGCCAAGCCCGTTTCGTCAGTGCGTTCCCACCCGCCGCCGCAGGGGATGATGGTAACAAAGCGGTCGGGGTGGGTCGCGGCAAGTTTCAACGCGATGAATGCGCCCATTGAATAGCCCACGAGGTGCGCGCGCTGTATGCCGAGATGGTCCATCAGGCGCGGGATGTCCTCGGCAAGAGCCGCGCCATATGCGGCGGGACCATGCGGCTTGCCGCTCAAGCCGTGGCCCCGGTTGTCCGGCGCAATGACCCGGTAATCCTTCGCCAATCGCTTGAGGATGCCCGGACGCCGCCAGTTGAGGTCCGCATTGACGGCGATGCCGTGGACGAGGATTACCGGTTCCCCCGAACCCTGGTCGGTGTAGTGAATCGGCACGCCATTAGCCCGAAAATATTCCCCCTCCACGCGATGGGTGACGCACCCCGGCAATGCAGCCGCAGCCAGAACACAACAGAGGGCAGGAATGATGCGGATCATGGCGCGGCATGCTCCGCGGCGGCGGGGATGGACTCGTCCCGGGGCTGCGCCGTGACGTAGCCCCGGTGCTCGTTGAAGAATGACAGCATCTCCTTTGCCAGACGGGGACGGCGGATGGTAGTGTGGTGGTTGGCCTTTTTCAGCACGACGACGCGATGGTTGGCCAACGCCTCGGCCAGATTATCAACGGTGCCTTTCAGCGGGTCATTCTCGCCGACAATGGAAAGCGCCGGCACGCGATTGGCCCGCAGTTCCGCCTCGCTCACTTCCAGCGCGGACAAACTGCGCACCGCTGCCGCCATCGCCTGCGTATCATTCAGGAACCGCAGACAGGCATCCACAATGAGAATCCGCAATTCGCCAAAGGGTTTCTCTTCCGGGTCAAGTGAACGGAGAATCATCCGGAATCCCTCTCCGCGTTCCAGGGCGTTTGCCGCCTCTTCCAACTGGCGCATGTGCTCACCCTCGCGGCGTTCCCAGCCTGCTGCGCAGACCACAGCGCTGCACAGGCGATCGGGGTGCGACGCCATCAGCCGTAGCGCGATGAAGCCGCCCAGTGAATACCCCGCGACATGGGCGCGGTCCACGCCCAAGTGGTCCATCAAACGCACCACGTCTTCCACCAGTTCCGTACCATACAGGGATGGGGCGTGCGGTTTGTCGCTTTGGCCGTGGCCGCGATTGTCGAACGTGATGACCCGGTAGTGCTTCGCCAGTTTTTGCGCCACGCCGTAGAAGCGCCAGTTCAGGTTCGCATTCACCGCAAACCCGTGGATGAGCACCACAGGTTCGCCCTTGCCCTCCGCCATATACCGGATACGCACCCCATCGGGGCACTCAAATGCGCCCTTCACCCGATTGGACGCGCAGCCCGCGCTGATCGTCATTCCAAGGAGTGCCGCCAGCGCCAGGCAAATGCCAAGGTGTCTCGTGATCAAGAAACGCATAGGGTTCCTTCGTTAAAGGAATAATTCGGATTAGAAGCGCGGAATGGCCTAAGTTTACTACGGATGCTTGCAGAACTTCCTCTTCTTCAACGCCAGGTGTTTATCTTGTTCTAAGAACCCTGGAACATGCGCGAAAGAAAAGGGAAACAAATAGGACCTACAGGCACCATAAAACTGGCAGAAAAGATCGATCATAAAATGACTAAAAAAATGTTAGAACAGGCCATTTTCTTTGTTCTACAGGTCTTATGGGTCCTATGCGTCCTTTATGTTCTTTGTGTCCCACAAAATGAACGCACCCTGGCACTTTTCCTTCTTCACGTCAATAACTGAATTTCCCTCACGCCGATTGATATGCGTCGTCAACGGCTGTATAGTGTGCGGCCCATGAACGACCCCACGGAGCAAAATCCAGTCACGGCGCATCTTCCGGGAAGCGGCTACGCCGCCGCCGAGATGTTCCTCGCGGCTTTTCTGTTCGCTACGATGTCCTGTATCGCGCATGGGTACAGCGGCAGGGCCGCGTGGCCGCTGGTGGCGTTCGCGCGGATTTTCGTCACGCTTGTGCTGACGCTGGGCATGATGTGGTGGTTCCGGGTGCCCTTTCTGTTCCGGGGGACGCGCGAATTATGGATGCGCAGCCTGTTCGGCACGACCGGCCTGTTATGCACGTTCTACGCCGTCACTCATCTGCCATTGACGGACATGGTGACCATCTTCGCGACCGGACCAATATGGATTGCCGTTATCCTGTTGATCGTGATGAAGCAACGCATGCCTCGGACCGTCTGGCTTTATGCGGGCTGGGCATTGCTGGGGGTCTATGTCATGTACCGCCCGCGTTTTGACGCCGGCGCATTGCCCCTGATGGTGGCGCTGTTCGGCGCGGTGGCCGCCGCCGCCGCAATGGTCAGCCTGAGCATGTGCCACCGGCTGCACCGGCTTTCCGTGGTGGCGCATTTTTCCATGTGTTCCACGGCAGCCAGCCTGTTCCTGTGCCTGATCAGTCCCAGCCGCATTCTGGAAGGCATGACGTTGCCAATGTGGCTTTGGTTGTTGCCGATGGGCCTGGCAGGCGCGTTTGCCCAGATACTGATGACCTC
>CAZLII010000200.1:0-7561 GCA_964559065.1 uncultured Nitrospirales bacterium
AGGGTGAAGGCGAGGGCGAGGGTGAAGGCGAGGGCGAGGGTGAAGGCGAGGGCGAGGGTGAAGGCGAGGGCGAAGGTGAGGGCGAAGGTGAGGGCGAAGGAGAGGGCGATCCGTGTGCCAGGTCGCATCACGCTGCGGACCTGAACATGGATTACCAGATCAGTCTTTCGGAATTGCTGCGCGTCATTCAGTTCTACAATTCGGGCGGTTTACATTGCGCAGTCCCGCCGGACGCCACCGAAGACGGCTATGTTCCAGGTATCGGGGAGGCGCTCGATTGTTGTCCTCACTCAAGCGATTATGCCCCGGCGGGGCCCGATTGGAAGATCGCGTTGACGGAACTGCTCCGCCTCATCCAGTTCTACAATTCCGGCGCTTACCACTATTGCCCGGCGGACGAAACGGAGGACGGTTTCTGCCCGGGCCTGTGATGCGCTGAACAATATCCCTTTCCGCGCGGCCGAGCCTTCCGGCATCGCCGCCCATTTCCTATGCCCGGCCACAACGAAAACGCGATCCAATGGCAAATCTGGACTGCGCTCCTGGTCTACCTCCTGCAGCGCTTCTTGGCCTGGCGCAACCAATGACCGCTCCAGTGTTCTGCAGATTGTTCCCGCGGGGGTTGCACGTTGGGAGGGGGGCCGGTAGAATAGCGCATGGATGGGCCGCGATGGGGCGGCCGGTTTTGTTATGGCGTGTCAGCGGTGCGGCCCAGTGCGTGCGCAAAGAACGGGGTTGCGGCGGGGTTCATGAAAATTTTACATATCACGCGATATTTTCAGCCCGGCATGGGCTACCAGGAGAACGGCTTGCTCGCGGCGCAGATGCGCCTCGGCCATCAGGTGCGGCTTATCACCTCGGACCGTTACCACCCCCACCCCAATTACCGGGAAACCATGAAGATGGACGATTCGCAGCGGGTCGTCGGGGTCAGCCATAAGGAGGAGGACGGCCTGGACGTGGTGCGGCTGAAGGTGGTGTGGGAATGGCGGGCGCACTGGTGGGTGCTGTGGCGGGGACTGTGGCAAGCGGTGCGGGATTTTCAGCCCGACATCATCCACACGCACTGCGCAGTGATTGCCGGGTCCACTTTTCAGATTCTCTGGGGCAACCTGTTCCGGCGCTATCCGATTGTCGTGGACGATCACAACAACTATTTCAACATTCAGCCCTATACCCCCGCCAAACGCCTGCTGTATCGCTTCATTTTTCGGCGGCTCATGCGGCCTGTGCTGATGCGGAGCGTGGGCCGGGTGCTGGGGATCACGCACGAAGTGCGGGATTATCTGCACCGGGAACTGGGCATTGATCCGGCAATGGTGGCCATCAACACGCTCGGCACAAAACCGGAGGTCTTCTACCGCATGCCGGAGGCGGGCCGCGCCTTCCGGGAACAGTATGGTATTCCGCCGAACAAGGTGCTTCTGGTGAATGCCGGAAAGATCACGCGCGTAAAGGACAATCATGTGCTGCTGGAGGCGCTGGCGTTGCTGGCGCGACGGACGGACCGCGCACATCTGCTGATGATTGGCAACGCCCCCGCGGAATACAAGGCGGAATTACAGCAAATCATTGAAGCGCGCGGCCTTGGCGATTGCGTCACTTGGCTGGATTTCATGCCCAACAGCGAATTGCCGGCGGCCTATTCCGCCTCGGATATCGGGGTTTGGCCCGGCGATGCGAGCATCACCTATCTGGAATGCGCCAGTTGCGGGGTGCCGCTGGTGCTGCCGGATTGCGGGTATTCATACTATGCGCTGACCAACGACAACGGCCTGCGTTTTCCCCGGGGCGACGCCGCCGCGCTCGCGGACGCCCTGTATCGCCTGACTTCGGACGACGCGCTGCGCGCGCGCATGGGCCGCAATGCCCGCGAGTTGATCGAACGCGACCTGAATTGGGATGCTTTGGCGCGGCAGACCATTCAGATATACCAAGAAGTGATTGACGCGCACCGGGGCCGCACGCAAGCGCAACAGAGGAGCACCGCCATCACATGACGAATCATGAATTAACTTCGGAAAAGGCCATGCCACGCAACGGCGCGATGCTCATGCCTGTCCATGTCACCCGCTCGTTGCTTGCGCTCTGGGCGGGGCGTTACTTGATTGTGGGCGGGACGCTGGCGGCCTTCGCGGCCGCCACAGTGGTCGCGTTCCTGCTGCCGAAGACCTTTGAATCCAGCGTCCCGCTGATCCTGCTGCCCACGCCGATCAAGCAGGCGGGGGACCCCGTCAGCGCCTTGATCCCGCGCGTGCTCTCTGTCACCGACTACGAAATCCTGCTCACGAGCGACGGCACCTTGAAGGAAGTGGCGGACAAAGTGAGACAGTTGGGCACATGGCCCGAAAGGGATTTGGAATCGCTGGACGAAACCAGCCAGTTGCGCCGACGCATGTATGTGCGTGTCGAAATTACGGAGAAGACCGCCTATGGCGTGGTGCGTTCGCCGGTGATGCTCCTGAAAGCGCAGGCGCGCACCCCGGAACAGGCGCGCGATCTGGCGCAGGCCTGGGCGCAGGTCGCCGAGGACCTCGCCAATCGCCTGTATCAGAAGGGCAAAACCGGCCTGAAGGATTTCGTTCAGACGCGCTTTTCCGATACCCGCCAAGACCTGCTGTCCGTCCGTGCGCAAATACGCGACCTGGAAATCGAGTGGAACGATGAACTGGAACACGAGCGCATGGCGAAAACGCACTCACGACTGCTGGATTATGAGGAAAAAGCCATTGACCTCGCCATGAAAATCGAAGCGACCACGACGGAACTCGAAGAATTGCGCAGCAGACTGGCCGAAGAACCGGAGAAAAAAGTGCTATGGAAGTCCCCGCCGATGACCGCCGTATTCCTCCAGGAGCAGGTGGGCGCGGACAAGATGGACCTCACGCCCGAAGAGACAAAACAACCGGGCTATCGGGACGAGGTCCTGAATGAAACCTACATTTACCTCAAGCACAAAGTGACCCTCATGGAAAGCGAATTGGCTGGCATGGAAAAACATTTAAGGATGCTGCTGGATTCCATGGAAGCCCTTGAACAGGAACTGCAGGAACTCCGCGAGGAAACCGCGCACCGATCCTTTGAACGGAAACAACTCGACCAGGAGGAAAGCCCGCTCAAGCACAGTTATGATCTCCTCGCCAGCAAACTGGAACAAGCCAAGGTCGCCGAGACCGAAGAAGCCGAAATGGCCGACATCAAAATTGTGTCCGATGCCGTGGCGCCGGACCGAAAGATCAGCCCCCAACGCAGCCTGATCATGGCCATGGGCGTCATGCTGGGCTTCCTGCTCTCCGCCTGTTGTGTTTGGACCCGCGCCCTGCTGATGGGGCTTTTATAGGGACAGTTCCGCATAACATGGCGCGCCCCGTCTTTTTTCCTTGGCGATGCGAATCCCGTCAAGGGAGAGGGGGAATTCATCCACCGATGAACACTGATCAACATGGATTCTTATCTTGGGGCAGTCAAAACCGTTCAGGTAAACTATCTATGCGGCACGTGGTTACTCCGACAAAATGTTACGATTGCAGATGCTCCTCGCAGCGCGTTGGCATACGCACAAGACAAGGCGGGAAAGAATGAAGACAAAACGCATGGTTGCTGCTATCGGCCTCATGCTGTTTTCAGGACAGTGGACAACGGCGGCCGCGCCAATCGCCGAAGAAGGCGCAGTTCGCAAGCCTCCGCCCTTGTGCGCGCCGGTGCGCATCAACGTTGCGGAGGCGATCATCGAGCCGTTCTGGGACCCGATGCGCAGCGGCTTGCCATATTGGGAAATCGCCGATGGCGCGGCGCATGGCCTGCAAGTGCGGCAGACCTGGGCGTCCGTGGACTTCCAATGGGCCGCGAAACCCGTCCAAGGGCCGGCATTGTCCATGGCGCGCGCCTTTGACATGGATTGCCGGGGCTTCGACCGCCTGATCATCGCCGCAACCCTGCCGGCAAGGTCCGTCCTGCGCGTCATCGCGACCACCGATGCCGGGGAACGGGCCTATGCGTCCGGTCCCGTCCCGGAAATCTTCCAGGAGCATGCCTTGGAATTGCAGGGCGCGGAGCGCATCCATGCGCTAAGCATGGACGTCACGCCTGCGGAGGACGGCCCGGCGGCGGGGTGGTTTGTGTGGATTGGCCTGCAGAATATGGCCTTGCTGCCCGCCTACGAAGCGGCATGGGACTTCTCCCAGTTCTGCTGGGACGCCCACCTGCGCGATGTCTCCTTTCAGCCGCAATTCCAACCGGTCTATGGCATTTTCCTGTCGCCCGAAGAGTTGTCGGCGATGCGCGCCGAGCATGAGCAGGCCCTTCGTGATACCGGTGAGTCGCCGTTCCTGCAGGCCGCAGAATCCCTGCGAAGCCTGCAACCGGAACAAAGCATCCATCAGTTTGTCTGGAGCAGCGGCCGCACGAATCAGACCTTTGGCCGCATACGCGACGCGGACCGTCCCCGACATCGGGGCGGGGCGCAGGCCGCGCGGCTCGGCCTGGTGCTTCGCGACGCCGACCTGCTCCGGCTTGCCGCGCGAAGCGCGCTGTCTTCCGCCGTTTCGGAAAAGTGGGACGACGGATTTCCGGCGAATTTTCCCGGCAGCGCCTGGGAATTGCGTTCCTTCCGCCGGTCCTACTGCACGGAGGAAATCGCCGTTATCCTGGACTTGGCCGGCGAGATGTTCTCGGAACTGGGCCGCGAATACCTCATGCGCCGCATGGCTGAGGAAGGCATCGGCCCTGTCAATTACATCACCTGGAAATTCGACTATCTCTTTCACGGCAACCAGATGGCCTTTGTCACCAAGGGCCGCATGTATGCCTGTCTCGTCATGGAACGGGTGTGGCCGCGTGTGAAGCCCCATACGGAGATTGCCTACCGCGATTTGTACGACACGCTCGCGAACGTGATCATGCCCGATGGCGGCTTCCTGGAACCGCCCTCTTATTTTGGCGCAACCATCGGCAATACCGCCGAGATTCTCCATCATTACGCCAGAACGCGGGACAAAACGCTGAAGGAGGCGCTGCCCGATGTGTTGCGCCGGACCGCTGATTATGGCGCCGTCGTGGCCTCGACGCTCCCCGATGCGGATGTGATCCCCTTCGGTGATTCCGGTCCGACCATGCGCACCACGGCGTTGCTGGTGTTGGCGTCCGTCAATCCGGAAAGCGTTTGGACCGCGATCTTCCGCAAACACCTGGCCCGGCTGGAGGGCGCGCGCTTTTCGCCGATGGAGCAGGCGTTGCTCGCGACCATCCCCGAAACAGGCCCTCCGCTGCCGTCCTTTGTCATCCTGCCGGAAACCGGGCTGGCGGCCTCGCTGCGCGCATATCCCGGCGGCGATGCGTGGGTCAAACTATTGGTCATCGGCAATCGGGGCGCAGACCCGCACGATCACGAACACGAAGACCGGGGCAGTTTTGTGCTCGAATTCGCGGGAGAGGTTTTCGCGCTCGATCCGGGCATCGCCGAATACAGCGATCCCATTCACGGCCTGATGAAGCAGTGCCAATACCACAATATGCTGGTCCCCGTCGGGGTGTCGGGACGCCCCCGTCCGACCCAGCCCATCACCGCGGACATCACCCCTGAAGGCGCGGGCGACGCGGAAACCTTCCGATTGCGCATGGACCTCACGCCGGGGTGGGAGGCCTATTACCGCCGCTGGGCGCGCACATGGGAATCGCCCGCCCCGGACCAATTGACCATCCGCGACGAATTCGACCTGGCGCAAGGCGACGGCGTGGATCACTATTGGATCACCCGGCTCCCCTGCGTCATCGAGAATGATCAGGTGCGCATCACCGGCGCGCGCGGCCGCGTTACGTTGGATGTCCCCGCCGATGCGACAGCGCGCATTGACATATTGCCCGGCCCAGAAGGCGCCCCCTACAACCGAATCGCCTTCCATCGGCGCGCGCCCGCTGGAACGCTGGAACTCCGAGCGCGCCTGAGCCTGCGACAGGGAATATAAATATTTCTTTGTATCCCGCTTCTTTTTGCCATGATTTTTTAGCCGCTTGAAGTTGAATCCGACGGACTATTCATGCTCCACCGCTGCAAAGGGTAATCTGAGGGGAGGGCATGGTATGCTTGCGCCAAAATACCCTGCAGGGGTGCCTGTGATGCATGTCAGGAGGAGAAACTCTCATGTTTGATCATGATCGAAACGTGTTTACGTCGTCTCTGCAAAAGGACGGTTTGGGTCCGATCTCCCTGTTGGGCGGACTCTACGGCTTGTTTGTGCTTGTCGTCGGCATTCTCTTTACGCTGATGCTGTTCTTCGGCAAGCCGGTGGAGACAACAAGCGAAACATAGGTCGAAGCAAAATGCAAGGCTAGAATCTATATTTCATTGTCTCCGCCAAAATATTTGGCCATGTTTTCCAAGAACTCTGGCTTGAGTGATGGCGCAAGTTGCAGTTTTTGTATTGCCTCGAGTCGTGTCCTAAGATCAGAGAAGCCGATAAATCCGCAGATTTTCGAGAGAGGTTTATTTCGTAACTGAAATGTAGGACGGAGTATCTCTTGTTCCACCTTTGCACGACGGTCTTCAGGGGCGACGAGGAAAAGTCTTATTTCGAGATTAGGTTGCAGTGCAAGCAAGTCGCTCATGCGCAACAAGCCCGAATATATTGACGTGGTGCTTTCCACTTCAAAGGCTGAAACGATAGAGTTTCCGTGAAGCCATAGGACGTCAATCATTTCTATTGTTCTGTTAGTCGCTTCGTTAAACTGAGTGGGCAATTCGTCGACCAGTCGCGACATATCACCAAGAACCTGACCGTTCCAGACCCGCCCTCGATCATTACGTGCTACCCATACATCGAAACCCATTTCCGCACCCAACTTCAGTAATTGATACTGAATCTCTGTGTGACGGCTACCCGTTTTCTCCGGGCTATCAACATCTTCACTGATAACAGGATGCTCTTCTTCTTCAACATCAGGAACAGACACAACGGTTTGAATAGTTTTCCTGCCTTTCTTTTCCACAGTCTTAAAAAGCGGTTTTCGAGCCAGCTTTCGAGGATCAACCGGTCGTTCAATGGGGTGTTCTCCTGCCTTCTCAATGAGATTCAGAATAAGCACTGCATCCTTTTCGCTTTCGAATTTTCGGGGACTGCCCCTCAAGAAACCTTTGAATTTTCCCGAATCTGACGGCCCGCGGTAGAACGCAACTCGGCCCTGCAGTTCAGACATTGGCACACCATGTTCCGGCTTAAGAGCAATTAATGTCTCCACTTCCAAGCGCATGGGGAAATCAGCCACCTTCCATATCTTGGATGTGTTGGTACTGGGGCCAAGAACACGCAACGCACCAACCCAACGCATGACACCTGTCAAATAACATAGTAAAATGTCTCCAGGCTGTATTTTTTCGACAGTTTTTCGCATGCGCATTCTGAATCCACTTATAGTGCCCCCAGCCGCAAGGAATTCATGCCATGTGGTTCCGGTAAAAAGATCAAGCCAATATGTCATTGCTCTATCCCCTTTAATGCGCCGTGATACATTTCTTGAGAGTACCGAGTTCTTCATCCCAGGAACACCGCATCATTACCGATTCTCT
>CAZLII010000201.1:0-7547 GCA_964559065.1 uncultured Nitrospirales bacterium
CAGCCCGTTGGGCTGGGCTAAGGAATGGCGCGCCGTTGGCGCTTTGGCAAAGACAAGTTCACGTTTGGGAAGAGGAGAGCATCGGTAATGATGCGGTGTTGCTGGGATGAAGAACTCGGCACTCTCAAGGTGTAACATTGCAGCCATCTGATAGTAACCTGACACGACAAAGCCGCAACCACAATTGTTTGCCAGGTTCCCTCAAAAAAACCACCGTCGTTGTTCCCGTGCAAGCGGGAATCCAGTAATCACGCTTTCGATAGCGCGGGTGTTGTCTGGCCCTCCACTTTCGCGGGGGTGACGGGTCTTTGGTCTGAAAAACCGTTGCACCGCACACGTCAAGAAGACAACCTCTATCAAACATCTGCGCAAAGCGCGTAGAAGCCACGAACAAAGGGTCTAATCCGACGGTCCGATCATTTTGGTCGGGTCCACGACGGCATCAAATTCTTCAGCGGTGAGGAGGCCCAGCCGGACCGCCTCCTCTTTGAGGGTGGTGCCGTTGGCGTGGGCGGCCTTGGCGATTTTCGCGGCGTTGTCGTAGCCGATGCGGCGGTTCAGCGCGGTCACCAGCATCAGCGAGTTGGCGAGGCGCGCCGCGATGGCGCGCGTGTTCGCCCCGATGCCGGCCACGCAATGCTCCCGAAAGGAATCGGCGGCATCAGCGAGCAGGCGCACGGATTGCAGCACGTTGTAGATGATGAGCGGCTTGAAGACGTTCAATTCAAAATTGCCCGAAGCCCCGCCGATGTTCACCGCCACGTCGTTACCGAGTACCTGCGCCGCCACCATTGTCATCGCCTCGCACTGCGTCGGGTTGACCTTGCCGGGCATGATGGACGACCCCGGCTCGTTCTCCGGCAATAGCAGTTCGCCGAGACCGCAGCGCGGGCCGCTGCCAAGCCAGCGAATGTCGTTGGCGATCTTCATGAAGGCGCAGGCCACGGTCTTTAACGCGCCGTGCGCCATGACCATCGCGTCGTGCGCGGCGAGCGCCTCGAACTTGTTCGGCGCGGATGTGAAGGGCATGCCCGCAATTTCGGAAATCCTCGCCGCCACCAGTTCCGCGTAGCCTTTTTTCGTGTTCAATCCCGTGCCCACCGCCGTGCCGCCGATGGCGAGTTCGGCCAGTTTCGGCAGCACGGACTCGACCCGCTCGATGCCGTTGGCGATCTGCTGCGCGTAGCCGGAGAATTCCTGGCCGAGCGTGAGCGGCGTCGCGTCCATCAGGTGGGTCCGCCCGATCTTGATGATGTCCCGGAAGGCCTCCGCCTTGTCCGCGAGGGCCGCGTGCAGCGCGCGCAGCGCGGGCAACAGCCGCGCGCGGATCCGTTCCACCGCCGCGATGCTCATCGCCGTGGGAAAAGTGTCATTCGAGGACTGCGACATGTTGACGTGGTCATTCGGGTGTACGGGCGATTTGCTGCCCAGCGTTCCGCCGAGCATCTCGATGGCGCGGTTCGCTATCACCTCGTTGGCGTTCATGTTCGTCTGCGTGCCGCTGCCGGTCTGCCACACGACCAGCGGGAAGTGTTCATCCAGCGTACCCGCGATCACCTCGTCCGCGGCCCGGCAGATGACATCACACAGGTCTTCCGGCAGCAGGCCCATGTCGCGGTTGGCCAGCGCCGCCGCCTTCTTGAGGATGCCGAAGGCGCGGATCAATTCGCGCGGCATGCGCTCCCCGCCGATCTTGAAAAAATGCAGGGAACGCGCCGTCTGGCAGCCGTAATAGCGGTCCGCCGGCACCCGCATCTCGCCCATCGTGTCCCGTTCCACCCGATAGTCCATAAGATTAGCCTCCTCCGCATGTCCGCAATGCTCCGTCCGGGGTTGTCCGTACCGTGCGCATGATTATAATGCCTGACCGCTATGTTGTCCCGCACCCCGCCGGGGCGCTCGTAGCGAGGGAATGACAACATCAAATGCTTCCCGGCGCCTGCATTAAAAAAGGTTCACTCGCCCAGGCGTAGGCGCTTGAGATTCGCGAGGGTGCTGAGCCACTGCGCGTTGGCGCGAAGGGAACAGGCATTGGTGCGCGGGTCGGGGCGTTCATCGCCGCTCATGTCGAAGGCCGGGCGTTCATCGCCGGGAGTGTTTCCCCGGATGCCGTGCGCAATGATACCGGCGATGGCCGCGCGGGACGCGCCGGCGGCGACGGCTCGGTGCAAATAACTCGGCGCGAAGTGGGTTCCCATGCCCTCCATCAGGCTGATGCCGAAGGGATTGTTCCCCAGAATCCAGTTCAACTGGTCGTAGATGAACACGGCGTATTCCGGCGCAGGCTTGAATCGGTAGGCCTGGGCAACCGTATGCGCCGCTTCCAGGATGTACGAGGTGTTGCCAATCAGGTCGGCCGGGGCGGACGCGCCGGCGCCGAAAAAGTCAGCCCGTTCCTCTTCGTTGCGGGCGCAGACGCCGAAGGGATTGTTCGCGCACGCCAGAAAGGCGTCGGCGCGCGCCTGCAACGCCATCGCAAGATTGAAACTGGCGTGCATGTCAAGCGCGTCGTAGGCGATCACCGCTTCCGCGCAAGCGGGCTCCGCCCCCGGGTACCATGCGCGCACGATTTTCGCAAGCACATCGTCCGGCGCGATTTGATGGAGGTCCATGGCCGCGCTGAAGAGCAGCGGCCCTGTTGCGCCGTCCTGCAGGGCGTTTGCGACAATGCGCCGCGCGGCGGCCAGGTACTGCGCGTTGTCCTCCGGGAAGAGCAGCGCCAGGCGCGCCAGTGCCGCCGCGCACCATGCCGCCGATTCCTGTTCGTTTCCGGCGGTGCGTCGCTCGTCGCCCGTGCCGGGTTCGTTGTCGGTTTCCAACTCCGGCGGCCCCCAATACTCCGGGTCAGAGACGGGCATGGGGCACACGGCCCCGTCGTCCTTCACGGCCTTCAGGGCCAGTTCCGCCCCCCACTTGATTTCTTCCAGCCAGGCGGCGCCGGGCTGCGCTTCCGGACCGGCGGCGTCAATGCGCCAGCGCACGACGCCGTAGGCGTTGACCAGGCGCCAGAGGTATTCCAGCGCATGGGTCTTGTCGTAGTCGCTGCCATCATGCCAGCCGCCGGCGAGTGAGTGGTCTCCGCAGGCATCATCGAGATGACACGCGGCGCTCCTGCCGGGCGCGGTTGCGCCGCAGCGGTGCAGCGTGAACGCCCGCAATGCCTGCGGGACCGTTTTGTCCCACAGCAGATGCGGGCCGATGTCGAACGAAGGGCTGCTTGCCTTGGCGCCTTCCAATTCCACGGCAATTGTGTAGGAACCGCGGGTGTCAAATGCGGTGAAATCGCCCTGCCAGTAATAGCCGCCCCAATCGCTGTTGAATGCGCCAATCAGGCGCTCGCCGCCATGAAGGTTCCCCTCATAAGCCGGCCCCGATGCCGTAGTCACGGCGAAACGGCCGCTGCGCGCCGGGAAACTGGTCCAGACGGTGAAACGTTTGGGCGCGTGGATTTCATATCCGACCTGGTTGATGAAGACCCGCGCCTGCGGCACGCGCTCGAAGTTGCCTTCCGCCTGCGCCTCATCCCACCACACGGTCTCGCCCGGCGCCTCCGCGCGCAGGACCACCTGGAAGCCCGTCGCGTCCAGCGGGGGCCGCGCCTGATGCAGCACATGTCGCCGCCATAGGTCCGATGCGCTCCCGCGCACAACGAAGGCCTCTTCCCGCGCCACGCCGTCCCGGATGCGCCAGCGCAGCACCGCGCGCATGCCGTCCTGACCGTGCGCCATCACGGAAGCATTGACGTAGCGCAGGTCCGGTGTTATCGCGATGGTTTCCGAAACGATGACGATGGGTTCGTTTGCGGGCTGGACCTTCAGCGCGCTTTTCCCCGCGAATTTGGTCGTTTCGTCCAGCACCCACGCGCCGTCGCTCGATTCCAGCGTCCAGCCCAGTGGGGGCGACGCATCCGCGTCAACGGCGTCCGGCGCGGGCAGTTCGAAACCGCCCGTCAAAAGCAACGGCGCGGTGTCCGGGATCAGTTCCAGAACACCCTCGTCGAGTTCAAATGCTTCCCGGATGGCCGGCCGCCCCAGACGCGCCGCATCGGCGCGCGCGCCGGGCCAGGGCATGAGCGCGGGCACATGGGGACCACCCGGTCCGAGGCTGCGGAAGGCCTTGTCGCCCGCGCCAAAAAGGATTTGGGTGCGCCCGTCGCCGTCCGCGTCGGCAAGCGCCGGTGCGTGAAACAGCGGGTCGTCCGCTTCATGGCGCCATTGCAGCGCGCCTGCGCGGTCCAGGCAATAGAGGCCGTGGTCAGCCGAGGCGATGAGCACATCCAAGCCGCCGTCGCCGCTGACATCGCCGACCGCGATGGCCACTGAACCGGGCCGTTGCGCTTGGAATTTCCACAGAACCTTTCCAGAATCGGCTACGACATAGACCCGCCCCGAGGCATCGCCGACCAGCACTTCGTAATGTTCATCGTGATCGAGGTCCGCCAGCGCGATCGCATTCGCCGTGGCGTCGTCCGGTGCGTCCTGAAGCGGCGTTTGCCACAAGGCGTCGCCGGTCGCGGCGTCGTAGGCGTGGAGCGCGGGCGGTTCCGCGGAAACACAATAGAGCCGGGGCACGCCATCCCGGTCCGGCGGCGTAACTGCCGCCGCGCCCAGAAAGCGCCCCTCCGATTCGCCGCGCCATTGCAGCCTGCCGTCCGCGTCCAGGCAGAACGGCCCCGTCTCCGCCACAAAAAACAGTTCCGGGATGCGGTCTTCGTCTGCGTCGGCTGCGGCGGGCGGACCGTTCATCCGCAGGGGGGCGCCGTGGTCCTCGGCGGTGTATGCCCACAGCGGCGTTCCCTCCGCATCAAAGGCCGCCGCGCCATTTTCCATGGTGCTGACGATCATCACGTCTATCTCGTCGCCGTGCAAATCGGCCCAACATGCCCCGCCAAGCCCCATCGGCCCGGCTGCCGCTTGGTGGCGCTCCGCGCCCGTGGCCGCGTCCAGCACAATCACCGCGTCGCCCGCCGGCACGGCCAGCAGCCGCGTGTCGCGTTCCCTGCCCCGGCCCAAAGCCATCGTCCCCCGCAACGGCGCGTCCGCGCCGTTCTGAAACTCCCACAACACCGCGCCCTGTCCGCTGAGACAATAGACGGTTCCCCCCTCGGCGTCCGCGACGATGATCTCCCTGCCCGGACTGGGGTGCATGTCTGCAACCAGCGGCGCGGCATGGGGGGGCGAAGCCAGCGTGTGTGCCCATTGCATCGGCGGCGCATCCGCGCCTGCCGCCGAAAATGCCAACAGTCCTGTCGCAATCAATCGCAGCATTTTTCCATTCCTTGCTTTGCCGGTCCGGCCCCGGAGTATCAACGCCAAAGGCATTACAATAAATGCTGAAGCGCCGCGAAACAAGCCCCTGAAGACCGCCCGTATAGCATTTCTGTAACATTTTAGCCGACGGAAGTAATCACGATGCATAACCCTGTCATTGCGAGCGAAGCGAAGCGTGGCAGTCTGGATACCAAGTGCGCCTCAGATGGCTTCGCTCAGCGGCGCTGTGCGCCACTTCGCTCGCAATGACGAAAAGAAAGCGTTATGTGTGTTGATTCCAAAGGTTGCGCCAGTCGGCTGAGATGTTACGTATTTCGCATATTGGACGACTGTGACGGGTTGTGCTACATTGGAGGGGGAGGCGGTATGGGACACGGTCCCGAGATCCATGGTTCTTTGTTCAAATTACAGGAAGGGTCATGCCATGAGCACGAAATACGGCGGCTATGCGGGGAAAGTGCTGAAGATCAACCTCAGCAATCGAGAGGTCGGCGAGTATCCGTGGACAGACGCCGACCGCGAAATGTACCTCGGCGGCAAAATCATGGCCGCCAAAATCCTCTATGAGACCCTTCAGGCGGGGATAGACCCGCTCTCGGCGGAGAATGTCATGGTGGTTTCGACAGGGCCGATGACGGGCACGGGCGCGCCGTCCTCCAGTCGGTTCAACGTGTCCGCGTTGTCCCCCCTCACCGGCTTCTGCGCCTCGTCGAACTGCGGCGGGGATTTCGGGCTTGCGCTTAAAAAAGCGGGCTACGACGCGCTGGTCATCACCGGCAAGTCGGCATCGCCGGTCCGGCTTGAAATCACCGAAGACGCCGTGCAATTCCATGACGCCGCCGACCTGTGGGGCAAAACCACCGGCCAGACCCAGGAAGCCTAGGGCTAGAAGGTCGGCAAGCTGGTCATCGGGCCGGCGGGGGAACGCCTGGTGCGCTATGCCTGCATTTTCAGCGGGGATCGCACGGCGGGCCGCGCCGGGCTGGGCGCGGTAATGGGGTCGAAAAACCTCAAGGCGATCACCGCCACGGGAACGCGCAAGACGGAGATGCGCCGCCCGGAAAAGGCGCGAAAGATATTCAAGGGCTGGATCAAGATGCTCAAGGCCCATCCGCTCACAGGCGAAGCCCTGCCCAAGTACGGCACAGGCTTTCTGCTGCGGATCATGAACGAGCACAACGTGCTGGCTACGCGCAACTACCAGCATGGCGCTTTCAAGGATTTCGACATGCTTTCCGGGCAGACCCTCGCCGAAAAGCACCTCATCAAGACCATCGGCTGCACGACGTGCCACATCAACTGCGGGCGACAGGTCGAACTCAACGGCAAGCGCATCAAAGGCCCGGAACTGGAAACGCTTGGACTGCTGGGGCCGAACCTGGAAAACAACAGCATGGAATGCATCATCGAATGGAATTATCTGCTTGATGAACTCGGGATGGATACCATCAGCACGGGCGGTGTCATCGGTTTCGCGATGGAACTGCAGGAAAAGGGTCTTTGGGACTGCGGGCTGCATTTCGGCAAGACCGACAACATCGCGGAGGCGATTGAAAACATCGCATACCGGCGCGGCATCGGCGACCTGCTTGCCGAAGGCACGCGGCGTTTGTCGGAACGCTTCGGCGGCAGGGACTTCGCCATCCACGCGAAGGGTTTGGAACTCGCGGCCTACGAACCGCGCGGCGCCGTGGGCCAAGGGCTGGGCTACGCCACCGCGAATCGCGGCGGCTGCCACCTGAACGCGGGCTATCTGGTGCTGATGGAAGGGCTGGGACTGGGCATGAACCCCTACACCCACCGCGCCAAGGCCGCCCTGACCATCCTGAACCAGAACCTCATGGAGGGCATCTCCGCCGCCGGATGCTGCCTCTTCCCGCTGTTCTCCTTCTACCCCGGCTGGCTCATATCCCACCAGAGCAATCCCATCGCGAAGTTCGTGAATGCCGTGCTGCCGCTTTCCGGCGGCCTGGTCGGCCTGCTCGACCGGCTGCCCGCGTCCATGATGCCGATTCACCTGCCGCTCTTCCCCTATACCAAGGCGCTGGCCGCTGTCACGGGCATGAAAATGAATGTCGGCGTGCTCAAGAGCATCGGCGAACGCGGCTTCACCCTCGAACGCCTGCTCAGTATCCGCATGGGGTTGACGGCGGAAGAAGATGCCCTGCCCAAACGCCTCACCGACGAACCCCAAATCCCCGGCGACACCCGCACCCGCGTCCCCCTCGACAAGATGCTCAGAACCTACTACCGCATCCGAGGCTGGGACGCCTCCGG
>CAZLII010000202.1:0-7535 GCA_964559065.1 uncultured Nitrospirales bacterium
ACTTGCTCCACACCAGGCGCGGCGTTCCGCCGCGCCGACCGGAATTCGTAGGGCGGGCCGACCAATACAACATCGGCATCGCGGACCCAGCCGCGCTCGCCGCCTGCTTTTTCCACGCGCGCCCATCCGTCTTCCCTGCGATCGATCAACACGCGATCGCCTTCAAATAGTTCAAAGCGCACGCTTTCCTGATCGCTTTTTCCGTGGCGGACAGCGGCCTTGTCGCTCACGACGACCGCCAGGGGTTGCGGATTCGCCTTGATCCACGCGGAGCCGGCAAGAGCCACGGCCAGCAGTCCCGCCAGCGCCGCCGCCCCGCGCAAATACGGCAGGGGCCGCCACTGGCGCAGCGCCAACACCCCCCAGAACAGGAGCCAGCAGGCGATCGCCGCGGCGCGCGCCTCGCGAAAGGACAGCGCATCATGCCAGAAGAAGAGGCTCTGTTCCCACGCGTGCGGCGCGGGGCGGCCCAGGTTGTGGGCGGTTTCGCGCAGGGCTTTGTCAAGGTTGTCGCGCGCGGAGTCGAATCCCGGCGCCAAGCGGAGCGCGCGTTCATAATTCAAAATGGCGGGGCCGATCCTGCCCTGCCGGTAGTGGGCGTTGGCGAGGTTGAAAAAGACTTCCGGCAGCACAACGCCGGACGCCGCGAGTTGCTCGTAGCCGTTGGCCGCCGCCTGGAAATCCCCGGCGGCATAAGCGGCGTTCGCGTGCTCGAAAATCTCGTGGTACACGTCGCCCGTCGTGAGACCCGCAAGGAGGAACAGGGCGATCATGCTCATGATTTCGCCCCTTTCTTCAGAAACTCTTCCAGGCGGTCCATGACCGTCTCCGCGCCGCACGCCAGTGCGCCCAGTTCATCGGCGTTCAGGCGCGCCGCCGCATAGCGTTCCCGCTCGCAGACGCGCAACACCTTGAGGCAGTTTTCCATTATGTCATCGGGCGCATGGCGCGTTTCCAGGAGCAACCGGGCGTCTTCGGAAGTCATGCCGGCCTCGTTGACGTCAAACTTGTCCGCGAGATAGCCCGTCAGCGCCCTATACAAGACGTCTGCGGGCGCTTGCGATCGCTCCATTTCCCTGAGGCGCTTGCGCGCGCGTGCGCGCGCCCGGCGATTCCGCGCATAGCGGCTGTCGGCGGCAAAGCGCCGCTGTCGCCGCGTGAACAGGAACAGCGCGCCGTAGGCCAGCGGCGGCGCAAACCCCGCGACGGCGTTCGTCGCTGCGCCGCTGCGCTGCGGACGCAGTCCGGACACATGGGTGACAATGCCGTAGATATCCTCGCTGAGCAGGGTCACCCGCGTTTCCGCGGGTTCCTGCGCGCCGCCGACCACCAGGAGGCGGTCCCCCTCCCGCGCGGGATTCACATGCACCGAGAACGGCGGCACCCTCTCTGTCCTGTATTGGCCGATGGCGGGCGCGAAATAGCAGAAGGTGATCTCCGGGATGGTGCGTTCGCCCGCTTCCAGCGGCAGGATGGTGTAGTTAAACACCTTCTCCACCTGGCCCCATTCGTCGGGAGAGAAGGGCTTGGTTTCGATTTCCGGGCCGGACACCTGGGCCCAGGGGATTGGCGGTAGATGCGGCGGGCCGATAGCATCGGAATTGCCCTCGCCGCGCACCCGCACGGACAGTTGCGTGGGCGTGCCCTGCATGACATCGGTCTGCAAGAGATTGGCTGTGACCTTGAATTGGCCGACCGCCCCGCTGAAATTGTCAGGACGCGGCGGCAGCGGCCGCACCGTGATTTCGATCGGCGGGGTGGAAAGCGCCTTGTAGGTCTGATGCGGCCCTTCCCGCGTGTAGCCCCAGATATAGCCTTCCCAATGCCAGGCGCCTATCTCAAAGGCGCCCGCACCGGTGGGGAAGAGCAGTTGCCGCACCAGGGTGGTCCGGTACTCCCAGCCGTCGCGCGTCTCCATGCGTTCCTCCTGCACCGGCGGGAGCGCGTAAAAACCCTCGGTGGACGGCGGCGGGATGGAACGACCGTTGTATTGCGCGCGCACGCCGGCCATATTCAGCGTCAGGATGCGCAACTCCAACTGCACGGCCTCACCCTGATAGACCCGTTGCTTGTTCACCGTGCTCTCAATGCGCACCGCGTCGTCGAGCGTCGGCATGCGGTCCGATCCCGCGCGATCCTCGGCGCGGGGCTGCGGGCGCTGCGCCTCCGGCACGGGAATCGGCGAGGATGCGCGCTTCACCGCGCGGATACGGATGGCCTCGGTCAGATAATTCTTGTCGTCAATCCGCACGGAAATCGGCGGGATGGTCAATTCCCCTTCGCGGGCGGCCCAAGCCCGGAATGTCCATTGCCGTTGACTGAGTCGCGAGGGACGGCCGTTGATAATTTGAATGGAAGTGGACGAACTCTGTTGCAGGGGGGTCCGGTTGAACCGGATTTCATCAGAGTGGGGGATAACGGGCTCCGCGATGCGCCCGCCGCCCTCCGCCGTCACCGTGATAATGAACAGTTCTTCCACGCCCACTTCTGTTTTGTCCACGGAGGCAACAACCGACGGCTGAGCGGCGGCGATGCCGCAGAACAGATAAACAACGACAGGAACCGCCACTGCGGTCGCATACGCCGTTATCCTCTGTCTCACGCGTCGCATCACCACCAATCCTTGCGCATTTCCATCCAGTCCTGCCGGTTTAACAATTCACGCCGTTCGCGCTGATCCTGTTCCTCCAGGGACTGCAACAGGGCTTCCAGATTCTGTAATTCCTTGTCCGAAGGGACATCCTCGTCCGCCATGGATTTGGTCTCGGTTTCGCGCGGCTGCGCATCCGCGTCATTTTCCGACGAATCTTCCTGGTCGGCATCGGACTCATCCTGTTCCTGGGATTGCGGCTGTTGTTCCTGTTCTTCGCTTTCATACTCTTCGGCATCGGAAGAGGATTGCCCGCCCTGGTCGCCATCCTGCCGTCCGAAATTCATTATAACAATCAACTCTCCGTCATCCAGCGGCATTCCCCGGAAGATCAACGCCTGGCCCGGAGCCGCCTTTGCCCTCGTGACCAGCGCGCCCACCGGCGCATCCCCCGCCAGCGACACAATCCGTGCGTCCAATTCCACTTCGCCGGATTCCAGCCGACGGTGCGGCGTAACTTCCAGCGCATAAACATCGTTCAACGGAACGGTTGTTGGACCGCCGTGCGGTGCTTCAAATTCCCGCTGCGCCTCCAGGGAAAACGTGTCAAAGGGGAATTTCTCAAACAGTTTCTCAAGGTTTTTCAATTCTGCGTCCACGACTCGCTCGGCGCGGCCTTCCATCGCGGCGCGCACTGCCGTAACCTGCACTTGTTCCGCGCCTTGATCCAGGGGGCGCGCGATGGCCGGCGGCGGCCCTGCGGGCGCCTGCGCCAGCAGCGCCGCGATAACGATATGCAGCAACGCCGTCATGGCTGAGACCCTTTCTCCGGAACCAGTTCCACCATTGCCTCGTCCGGATGAATCTCCGCGCGCGCGTCATCCAGTTCCGTTCGTGCATCCAGGAACACGCTGAACAGTTTCGGCTGCTCTTGCGGCGGCTGTTCCTGCTGCTGTTGCTCCTGTTCCTGCTTCGGCTGCTGGAGGAGCAGTTTGAGACGGTAGCGCACATGGTCCAGGTTCTGCTGCGCGCCCGCATGGTCCGGGTGCTCGCGGAGCACCGCTTCGTACGCCGCCGCCGCTTCGCGTAAAGCCGCGACCGCTTCCTGCGGCGGGGCCGCCTGCTCGGCGACCAGCGCCGTCTGCGCGACGCTGTTCGCCGCATTGAACGCCGCTTCGCGGCGAATCCGCGCATCGCGCGACTGGCGCAGCGGGTCAAAGGCCGCGCGCGCTTCCTCGAAGCCCTGCACCGCACCTTCCGCCTGCGCCGCCGCAAGCGCCTGTTCCGCGATGCGATACCGCGCGCAGGCCGCGCCGAATGCGACCTCCGCCGCATCGGGATAATCCACAAGCAAATCCTGGTATGCCTGCAACGCGCCCGCCGCGTCGCCGCGCTGCAACTGCGCCGCCGCGGCGTCCAGGCGCGCGCGGAAGGATTCCGCTGTCGCGGGAACAGAAAGCAGCATCGCGCACAGCGCGGCCAGGCAAAGCATCCGCGCGCGCCGGCTATTCAGATTGCGGGAAGAATTACGCATATCCCGCCTCCTCGATTTCCGCCGCCGCGCGACGCAAGCGCCGCCGCAGCAGCCACGGCATGACGACACGCCAAAGTCCTTCGCCCCCAAAACACAACATGGCAATGGCCAGCGGCCAGCGGTAGCGGTTCACCAGCGCGAAGCGCACCTCGTCGCTGGTCGCCCGCGTAGTCAGATACTCCATTTCCTGATGAATACGCTGAATATCCGCATTGTCCGGCGTAAAACGCACATAAACGCCGCCGGATTCCAACGCGATGCCGGTCAATGTCTTCTCGTCCAGACGGCTGACACGCGGCTCGTTCGCCACGCGCCCCCGCGTGTAGGAGACCATCCAATCCGGCATGCGAATCTCCGCCCCTGCCGGATCACCAATGCCGATCACGCCAATCATGGCGAACGGCCCCAGTTGTCTCGCTTTGGCGACGGCGTCGCCGGAGACCTGCTCGCCGTCGCTGATCAGCACCACCGCGCGGGCGTGGCGGCTGTCGCGACCGGACTGGCGGATGTCTTCTTCAAAGGTCTTCGCCGCCTCGTCCAGCGCCAGGGCGATGTCAGTGCCCAGCACGCTCACTGTCTCGGGACCCGCCGCGCCAAGGATGGTGCGGAAATAGCCGTGGTCGAGCGTCAGCGGACAAACCAGTTTCGCCTCGCCCGCAAACACGACCAGTCCAAACCGATCGCCGGGACATGCCGACAGCAACGCCTCAATCTTGTGTCGCGCGCGTTCCAGACGACTCGGCGCAAGGTCCTTTGCAGTCATGCTCAGCGATACATCCAGGAGCACGAGAATGTCACGGCTGCCCCGACTCACCGTAACCCAGGATCGGCCCCAGCGCGGCTCGGCAAACGCAAGCCCCAGCATGGCGACGCCCAGCAGAATCAACCAGAAAATCGGACGCCGCAGGCGCGGATCATGGCCGGCCAGAAGGCGCGGCGCGAGGTCCGCCTCCACGAAACGGTGCAAGCGCGCCGCGCGGCGGCGCTCCAGATGCCGCAGCGCTGCCGCAAGCAGCAGCAAGGCCGCCGCAGCGCCCATGATCCACCACGGCGCATGACTCCAGGAAAATGTAAACTGCACTGGCATCTTCAGCCGTCCTTCAGAATCGTCTTGCTTGTTGTGGCGCGGTCTGGAGACCGGCCACAACGGATTTGTATGTTGTTTTTCCCTTCATGGAATCGTCTCGAACCATAATCCGCGCATAATGACGGACAAGATCAACGCCAACGCGCCCAGGATCAGCCAGGGCATATGCGCTTCCCTGAATTCATAGTAATCCCCGATTTCAATCTCCGTCGCTTCCAGCGTGGCGATGTCGGCATACGCCATCTGCAACGCCTCGGTGTTTGCGACGTGGTAATACTGGCCGCCGGTGATGTCCGCGATGCGTTTCAGGCCTTCCTCGTCAATCGTCTGGCCGCGCAGGGGCAGATGCCCGATGCCCGGCAGCGTCCCATTGTCCGTTGCGCCTACGCCGATGGTGTAGATGCGGATGCCATATTCCTGCGACATTCTCGCCGCCGTGATGGGGTCCAGTTCGCCCCGATTGTTCAAGCCGTCGGTGAGCAAGACGATCACCTTGGATTTCGCCTCGCTCTGACTCAGTCGCCGCACTGCCAACCCGATGGCGGAGCCGATGGCAGTCCCGTCGCGGCGGCGATCCGTGACGATTTCCGCCCGGTCCAGTTCGCGCTGCAGTACGTCATAGTCAAGCGTCAACGGACACTGCGTCCATGCATAACGCGCATAGCAGATCAGGCCGAGTCGATCCAGGCCGTAGCGGTCGCCACGGCGCTCCTTGCGGCTCGCGATGAACTCGCGCAGCGCGTGCTTCGTAACGAAAAGCCGGTCGCGGTAGTAACCGCCCATGATGAAATCCTGCTGCTGCATGCTGCCGGAGACATCCACGCACAGCATGATATCGCGAACGTTTGCGCGGTCGCGGCGCGGCTGGAATCCCTGCAACGGCCCCGCCAACGCCACCACCAGGAGCGCCAGGCCCATCGCGCGCAGCGCCGCCGGGGTCCACATCAGGCGGATGCCGCGCATCCGGCGCAGCCGCGCCAGCGTCTCACCCGTGGAAATGGGCATCACGCCCGCCGGGCGCGCCGCCAACTCCGCGAACAGCAGCAACGCCACGGCAATCCACAGCGCCAGGAACCACGGCCGCGCCAAGACACTGAATTGGAAGAGTCGCAGCAGGTTCATCGCGGCTCCTCCTCCGGTTCTGGAGTCCAGGCTTCAGCCTGCTCCGGTTCTGGAGTCCAGGCTTCAGCCTGCTCACTGTTTGGAGTCCAGGCTTCAGCCTGCTCTTCTTCCGACGCGCTTTCTTCCTCTCCCCCCGCCGCCAGCACCATCTCTGGTCCTTGCCCTGCCCCCTCCACCGGCGTTGGAATCGTATCCCACACGAACTGCCGGACCAGCGACATCCCTTCCTCCATTTCCTGCGCTTCGGGCACATAGCGCGCAAATTTCACGCGGTCGCAGTGACGGAGAAAATCCGCGAGGAACTCCTGTTGGTCCGCGCGCAGCAGGCCGCTGCGCGATGCCGCATCGAGAAATTCCGGCGTGGTCTGTTCGGACGCATGCAGGCCGAATCGGTCTTCGATGTAATAGCGCAGGATGGCCGACAAATCCACGTAATACGGCTCAAAACGGCCCGATTCCGGCAAACGCCGCAATTCCAGTTCGTCAAGCCGCCGCAAAGCGGTTTCCCAGGGCGGCGGCGGGGGCGCGGCCATTTCCGCCGCGCCGCGTCGCATTCGATAGTACGCCCATGCCGCCGCGAGCAGCGCGGCGACGCAGACCGCGCCCAGCGCGAACCATATCGGCGAGACGCCACGGCGCAACAGGGCGTCCGGGCCGGTGATCGCCTCGAAACGCGCGACCGCTTCGAGTTCTCCCGGGGTCAATTCCCGCGCCCGGAAGGAAAGGGGCGGCAGTGTCTGTTCCTGTGCGTCGCCATAGCGGATGGTCATGGCGGGAATCAGGTAATCGCCGGGGTGGATAGGGTCGAGCACAAACGTCCTGGTCAGGCGGCGACGCCCCCGCCCGATGCTTTCGTCCGTCGGCGCGTCCTTCTTGATTTCCAGTCCTTCCACGGATGTCAACCCATCAGGCAGGGTGACTGCTGTATCTTCCGGCGCTTCGACCTCGATCGCATAGCGGACATTACGGTGGAACGGGACCACCGGCGGCTCCAGCACCGCCCGCGCCGTCACGCCGGATTCCCCGGCAACGGCCAACAGCAACGTTATGACTATGCCCATCGGCGCCATGCGCCTGTCTCCTTAGCGCCTGCGGCGCTCCCGCATGCGGAAAAAGCGGTATATCTCGTCCACATAGGGGCGGTCTGTCCAGGTCTGCATTGCATCCACGCCGGTCCTGCGGAAAATCTCCCCGCGTTCGCG
>CAZLII010000203.1:0-7527 GCA_964559065.1 uncultured Nitrospirales bacterium
GCGCGGGCCGCGCGGCGGCATTGTGCTCTGCAAGAAAGAATTCGCCGAGTATGTGGACAAAGGCTGTCCGCTGGTGCTTGGCGGCCCCCTGCCGCATATCCTGGCGTCGAAGGCGGTGGCGTTCACCGAAGCGAATCAGCCCGCGTTCCGGGACTATGCCCGGAAGATCGTGGCCAACGCGCGGGCGCTTGCGCAGGCGCTTGTCGCCGAGCGATTGACCATCGCCACGGGCGGCACCGACAACCACCTGATGCTGATCAATGTCGCGCAGAGCCGGGGCTTGACGGGCAGGCAGGCGGCGGGTGCGCTCCGCGAATGCGGGATCACGCTTAATTTCAATTCGCTGCCCTATGACCCCAACGGTCCACTCATTACCAGCGGACTGCGGCTCGGCACGCCCGCTGTCACGACCTTGGGCATGGGGGAGACGGAGATGAGGGAGATCGCGGCGATCATTCGGCTGGTGCTCGACGGCACGCAGCCGGGCCTTATCAAGAGCGGAGACAATGCGGGCAAGCCGAGCAAGCGCGCGTATGTGCTGGACGATGCGGCGCGCAAGGACGCCCTGGCGCGAATCAAGGCGCTGCTCGACCGCTTCCCTGTGTATCCGCAATTGGACCTGGGCTTCCTGCAGCGACACTTTGGGTGATGGCGGGCTACTCCAGATACCCCAGCGCCTGAAGTTTTTCGATTTGGGCGTCGGTGAGGCCCATATCATCCGCGTCTGTCGGCGCACGTTCGGCGCGGAATTCCAGTGCATCCAGTTCCACCATCAGACGCTGCGCCTTGGCCTCCAGGCGTTCCACCACCTCCGGATGGGCGTCCGCCACGTTTTCCCGTTCGAGCGGGTCCTGGGTGCGTGAATACAATTCCACTGTGACTTCCGGCGGCAGCGGCCGGGCATATGGGCGCGGCTTCTCGCCGATCCAGCGCATGTATTTCCAGTCCTGCGTGATCACCGCGTATTGTTGCGCTTCGGTATAATCCAGCATTTCCGCAAAGAGGAAATCCTCCGGGCCGCGTTGTTGCGCCGGATCGAAAAGATTGACGCCTCTCGGGTGTTGTAACGGCGCGCAACCCGCCAGCGATAAAAGCGTTGGCGCGAGATCGATCAGACTCGCGAGGTCATTTCTTCGGGCGGGTTCCCGGCCGGGAACATGGATAATCAGCGGCACATGAATCTGTTCCCGGGTGAGTTGCGCGCCGTGGCCGATGAAACCATGCTCCATGAATTCCTCGCCATGATCGCTGAAGAGTACAACAATGGTGTTGTCCATAAGCCCGTAGTTTTCCAGCGAAGTCAGAATGCGGCCGACATGCTCGTCCACGCCGAGAATCTCCTCATCATACAATTGACGGAGATAGGCGATGCTTTTCTCGTTGACGGTCATTTCCCCCGTCTGTTTCAGGCGGTAGGAAACGATGCCCGCGTCGCCTTTCCGGGCTTCAGGCGCCACATCCCGGGTATCCCGGGCGTAGCGCCCGCGCGTCCACGCGGGGGGATGATGCGGCGCGTGCGGATCGAGATAATGGACGTATGCGAAGAAGGGCTTGTCATGGTTTTCATCCAGCCACTGGAGCAGCGGCTTGGTGACCTGCTCGGAACACGCCCAATCCATGTCCGATGCGCCGCGACTCACCAGGTCCAGAAAGATGTCGAAACCCTGTCCCAGGCCGGTCTGCTCGGAAACCCATGTGTTCAGGGAAAACGCCGCCGTGGCATATCCGGCATCCCGCAATTTCTCCGCAAGGGTCTCATACTCCGAACCCAGGATGAAGGGCTTGCGCGCGCTGCTGAACTGGCGCACGTAGAGCGATGCGAATACGCCGCCCATGGAGTGCCACGTCCACGGCGCGGTGGAATAGGCGTGCTCAAACAGCGTCGCGGATGCCGCAAATTGGTCAATGAACGGTGAGATGTCTTCTTTATATTCATAGCAGCCGAGGGCGTCCGCGCGCAGCGCATCGCAGCAGATCACAAGGATGTTCGGCTTTTTCTCAGCGCTTTGCTGCCACACGGCAGGATTGCCCCATGCGGCGACCAACTGCGGCGCGTCGCACTGCTCATTCCGCGACCACTGTGTCGCAAGGACCAAATCCCCCTCCTGCCCCGCCAAATGCGCCAAATCAACCCGGAAATTCTCCCATCCGAAGCGTTGGGGCGGCGCTTCCGCTTGGAGTACGCGCCGGGCAAGCAATGTTTTTTCCCCTTGCTTCGGTTGCTTCGGTTGCCATGATACCTGGAATTCCACCAAGTCATCGGCGCGTTCCACCGAGTAATCCACCACGGCGAGACCGGCCTCAAAGAAAGCGCCCGGTCCGACCGTCAACGGAAAACGCAATGCGCCGTTTTGCGTGGTGTAAAGGCTGGACCGGGTTTCCACCCCGCGCTGTGTGCGACCGGAGGATATGTTCGCCGCCGCTTTGAGGTCATCACCGCGCAGGCGCAGGAATGCGATGGAATCAATTTCCACCGTGCGCCCGGCGCGCCGGGTCGGCGTGAGGCAAAATGCGCCGCGCCGTCCGTGCCAGTCCAGGTCCGACCCTTCGTGCAGGCTGATGCGATAGGTCTCAAATTCCCCGCTCCCTCGGAGATTGAAGGTGTATTCACGCGGTCTGCCGAATGGATTACCGCCGTGCGCGTCGCGGTCGTAGTCGGCAAAGGACCAGGAGAAGACCCCGCGTTCTTGGGATTCCCACGGCCGCACCAGCATGCGAATCTCCACGCAATTCACATAGTTTGCGTTCAGGTTTGGCAATGCGGCAGCAATTGTGGCAGGTTCATCGCCCGTTTCAAAGGAAAGAATGCCGTCCTTCACATCCACTTTCTCAATACCGGACCATGGCCTCCATCCCGGATTCTTGTCGTCCAGAAACTCCCATTTGTGGACTGTGCGCGTTGGAACCGGTGCGCGCAGCACTTCCTGCCAGTGTTCCGGCAGGTGGAATTCCACGGATTCGATGGCAAAGGATGCCGCAGCCCCCTCCGCCACGGCGATGCCAATTCCGTTGATGGCGGTCCCGGAATAGTTCAATGCGCCCTGTCTACGTCTGATTTCGGGCAATACTTCCGCGAAATCGGTTGTGCTGTCGAACACAAACGCGCCGTCTGCGGTTTGGCGCGGCGTCTTCAGAAAAATTTCGCCGCCGCGCGCGGCCAGCGGAATCCAATACTTCAAATACATATTCACCAGGCGGACGTCCTGCGTGCGCACCCGCATGCGCACGCCGAACGGAAGATCACTGACATTAAATCCGGGCATATTGAATTGATGCCAGTGCACGCCCTGATGGCGCGAAAGCCCCAGTTGAATCAGGGCGGCGCGGCCTTCCGGCGACGCTTGCAGGACGCTTTGCAGTACTTCTCGATCCTGATGGTTGGCCAGCAGTTGCGGCGGCGCGCCTTCAGGACTGTCCAAATTGATCACTGAAAGATACGGCGCGCCATTCCACAGTGCCGCGTGTTCCGTCTCATCCAATGAATGCGCCAAAGTGTAGAGGTAATCCACCGGATTCCTGCCGGCGCGCGCCACAAGCGAAAAGGCCCACCTCGCATCATCTGCGGAGCGTTCTTTCAACAGCGCTCTGCCCAAGGCTTCGCCCAAGGATCGGATGGCAGGATAGTCTTCCAATGCCGTCCAGGCCCATTGGCCCACGGCGCTTTGCAACAACTGTAATGCCGCATTGAAATCGCCGGAATCAATGGCATCCCGCAGCGGCGCAAGGGACTCCGGCACAGTGTGCGCCTCATCAGCAGACCGGACCGGTTGCTGCAGTTCAGCGGGTATCGCCTTGTCCAATGTGAGTCGTATGCATTCCAGTCCTGTTGTTTCCGCATTGGCCTGCCAAGGCAAGGGGGAAAAAACAACCAGCAACAGGCTGAAAAGCAAGAGGATTGCCCGCTTGATTGTGTTACGGTTCACAAGAAATGTCAAGCATTGACGCATCATTATCCTCCAAATGCGTGAATCACAAGTTGTCGGGGCTTCAGGCAACATGAATGAACCCGGAATATAGCCGTCAAACACGGGATATGGCAAATTATTCCCTTTTTCTGAAGGAATTCCTCGCCGATGATCTACGCAGAAATGCGCGCACAGTTTCATGTGTGATTTGCGCATTCGCTATCGCTTGTGCTTTCATGGTCTGCAAGGAAGTGTTTTTGCGTGACCAATGCGAGGAGTTTGAAAACATGAAGTGGTTGCTCAAGACGATGCTGTTTGCGGTGTGTCTTGTTGCCTTGGGGTGTCACCCGGAAAAGCCTGAGCCAAAGACAGCGCCGGACGCGCAGCCGAGCGCGCCCATCGCGGAGCGCGCGCCGCATGTCATGGATATCGGCGATGTGGAGGCCGGGGTATGGATCGAGGTGACAATTGATGAATCATCGCGCGGACCAGGTGTTTTGGTGGAGGACCAGGAATCCCGGAGGGAGCGGATCGTCATGAGCACAGCGGACCTGACGGCGATGCCGGCATCACTGGCGGCGGTGGTGCGGGTCAATGCGGACAGTGTGATCCAGTATGCCGAACGACTGGTCTTGTTGCGTGGAACACTCATGGTGGAGCAGCGCGAAGCGGCGCGTTTTGCCGTAGTATTCGGGCGCAACGCCCCGGAGATCGCCGTCCCGGCAGGTGTTATTGCGGATCGCATATTCACGGCGGACATTCTGGATGCGATGCGTGAATCTGGTGAGAGTGCGCTGGTGCATGTGGAGGCGGAAGCGTTGTTGTTGTCGCCGGAGGCGGATTTTTCGGCGGTGGATGTGATGGGGTTGACGACAGACGCGAAAGACATGACCCGGATTCTCAGCAATCCGTTGCGGGTAAACTGGAAGACGGACGGGGAGATACAATGAATATTGCCTGCATCGGCGCGCATCCCGACGACGCGGAGTTTTATGCGGGCGGCACGATGGCGCAATGCGCCCGCGCGGGACACCAAGTGCTGATGGTGTCGCTGACCAATGGCGACATCGGCCACCACGAAATGGCAGGCGGCGCGCTGGCGCAGCGGCGCGTGGCGGAAGCCCGGCTTTCCGCCAAGCGCGGCGGCGTGAGGTCGCGCATATTGGACATTCACGACGGCGAGTTGCTCCCCACCCTGGAGACGCGCAGGCAAGTGGTAAAACTGATAAGGGAATGGAACGCGGATGTCGTCATCTCGCATCGTCCTTGGGATTATCATCCGGATCACCGTTACGCGGCCATCGCAGTGCAGGACGCCGCCTTCATGGTGACAGTGCCCTACTTCTGCCCCGATATCCCGGCCCTGCGCAGGAATCCGATTTTCCTTTATATGATGGATAAGTTCACCAAGCCGATTCCGTTTCAGCCCGACATCGCTGTCGCAGTGGACAGCGTGATGGATGTCAAGTGGTCCATGCTCGACGCGATGGAATCGCAGTTCTACGAATGGCTTCCCTGGCTGGAAGGCGCATTGGATGCCGTGCCCAAGGCCCCGGCGGCGCGTCGCGAATGGCTGGAAATGATCCTGGCGCCGTTTTTTCTGGAGCCGGCGCAACGCGCCCGCGCCGCATTGGAGCAATGGTACGGCGAAGGGGCCGCGAAAGAGGTGCGGTATGCGGAACTTTTTGAGGTATGCGAATATGGGCGACAGCCCGGACCGGGTGAAATCCTGGAAATCTTTCCGTTCCTTCCAAAGAAAAAACAATGATGGCGGATGCCTGTGGAAAGGCGTCGGGAGGAGTGCCATATGCGCTTCATGATGCTTGTATCTTTGACAACGCTTGGCGTTGCATTGCCTGCTGTGGCGCAGGAGGTGAATCCGCCGCAGATAAGGAGCCTTGGCGTTGCCACGGTTTACGCGGCGCCCGCGCACGCGGATTTCTGGCTGCATCTGACCGTGAAAGAGGACACACTTGAAAAGTCCATGGGCGCGGCCGCCCAATTCGAAGAGAATCTCCGGGGTCGGCTGACGGCGGCGGAATTGCGCGCAAGCGACATTTATGTCAGCCCGCCCGCCGTGTCCGCCGTGCAGGAGGAAAAGACGGTGCGCGTGTCGGCGCGGGTGCGTTTCCCCATGGCCAGTTTCATTTCCCCCGAAACCGGCCCCGCTTTTTTCGGGCGGCTGTGTGACAAAATAGCCGCCATTGCTGAAGGGTTGGCGTGCGTGACGGAGGGGCCGATATTTGAACCGGCCAATCGGGAAAGCATGGTCCAGGCGGCCGTGACCGCCGCCACGGAAAACGCATTCCCCGTGGCGGACGCGGTGGCGGGCGCGTTGCGGGGGTCCATCTATGCGGTGGATACGGTGCGCATGCGGGAGATTGTCTGGAATGACGCGCCTGATGTCAGAGGCGTGCAGCCGAATATGCAGCAGGTTTCCTGCACCGCCCGCGTGGAAGTCATTTACACGCTGGGTCCGTCGCCCTGAGGCAGCAGGGGACTTTTGGCGGGCAGGCGCAGTGTGAAGCCCGTATCCGGCGCGTAGGACAGACTGCCGCCGTGCAGTTCCGCGAATTCCCGCGCGAAGGATAAACCCAGGCCGAAATGTTCCGTCCCCTTGGTTGTCACGAAGGGTTCAAACATGTGGGCGGCCACCTCGGGGGGCGGGGGCGGCCCGGAATCCCACACCTCAAAGGCGATGCCATCACGTTCAGGGCGCACAGATATCCGAATGACCCGGTCTTGCGGACACTCCGCAAGCGCCTCCTGCGCATTCATGATCAGGCACAACAGCGCTATCTGCAATTTCGCCTTGTCCGCGACAATTGGCGTCAATGCCTGTTCAAATCGGGTTTCCAGGCGGATGCGGGCAAGACGCATTTCATAGGCGCGCAACTGCAGCACGCGCTGGACAATGTCCCCGGGATCAACGGCGGCGATGGCAGGTTTCGCTTTGCGGGCGATTTCCGCAAGTCCGGCGATCAAGGCGCCACATTTTTTCGCGCCGTGGTTGATTTCCCCCAGCATGCGCCGCGATTCGGCCCCAACCTGATCATCACTCATGATGAGTTCGACATAGGCCATGATGGCACCAAGATAGTTGTTGACATCATGCATGATGCCATTGAGACACCGACCGACCTGCGCGTATTGAAAGACAACGCCCATCCTTGCTGTGGCGTCGGGCGCACCGCCCCATGGCGGATGCGATACAATAGATGTGTATTGTCCCTCCAAGAGAGTAACCTCCTTCGGAGAAATATTGTCCCACAGGCGCAATGATTATTCAAGGAAATGGCTGTAACAGGTGCTGAGTGAACAGACTATTTTTCGAGATTTGAGGCAACCGCATGCGCAAATTCGCTGCATTTCACGGTAGTGGCGCCTTCCATCAGCCGGGCAAAATCGTAGGTCACCGTCTTTGATTGGAACGTTTTGGTCATTGCCTTCGTCAGGGCCTCGGAGACCTCCGTCCAACCCAGGTAGTCAAACATCATTACGCCGGAGAGCACCAGGCTGCTGGGGTTTACTTTGTCCAGGTTGGCGTATTTGGGCGCGGTGCCGTGGTCATTTTTTAAAACAGACGAAAATTTTAATCTCGCTGAATATATGCACTTTTGTA
>CAZLII010000204.1:0-7492 GCA_964559065.1 uncultured Nitrospirales bacterium
CGCCAGCAGCGACCAGCCTGCCCCGGCAACGTTGCAGCCATTATGTGCCCATGCATTCCTCATCATGGCATAATCACTCCAAGACATTTAGACGAGAAAAAGGGAAGCCGTATTCAACCCCCTTATAACGCATGCGCTGAAACAGACACAAATACGACCGCAGCCCTGATTGAAATGCCGCCCCGCGCTGTGCACACTATGGACAAGGTCCTGTGGCCGGTTGGTTCGTTGCACCGCTCCCGAGGTGCAACGAACCATGACATAGAAAATATGCAGAAAACGAATGAGTGAAGAATCATGAACCCAAATCTGCAACGCTGTGAAAGATTCTCGATGCAAAACGCGCAATCGCCATATCCATTAACGGCAAACGGGTCAGAGATTTGATTCCTTACCGCCACAAACCGAAAAGATAACACACAGAACCAGGGAGGTACCTTACGATGAAGACGCAGACGGCGGAAAAGATGGGCGTTTGCAGTTGGTCGTTGCAGGCAACGGGGCCGCAGGACCTGGCGGAGAAGGTGGCGGCGTTGGGCTTGAAGAATGTGCAGTTGGGCCTGACGCCGCACCGGGATGACCCCGGCGCGTGGGAGGGGGTGCAGGAGGTCCTGGCGGCGTCGGGCATCCGCATCGTGTCGGGCATGTTCTCGACCCTCGGCGAAGACTACACGACGCCGGAGACCATTCGGCGGACCGGCGGCGTGGTGCTTGATGAGTACTGGGAGGAGAACCTGGAGATGGCGCAGGACGCGGCGGCGCTGGCCAAGGCGATGGGGCTGCAATGGGTAAGCGCGCATGCGGGCTTTCTGCCGCATGACCCGAATGACCCCGATTTCGACAAACTGAGCGCCCGCGTGGCCCAACTCGCGGCGATTTTCGCCGCGAACAGCGTGGAAATGCTGCTGGAGACCGGACAGGAAACGGCGGAAACCCTCCTGGCCTTTCTGGATGAAATGAAGCGGCGCGGCCCCGGGAACGTCGGGGTCAATTTCGACCCCGCCAACATGATCCTCTACGACATGGACGACCCCATCGAGGCGCTGCGCATGCTCGCGCCGCATGTGCGGCAGGTGAATGTGAAAGACGCAAAGCGGACGACCGTCAAGGGTCAGTGGGGCGAGGAAGTCGTGGTCGGGACCGGCGAAGTGGACTGGGACGCCTTTGTCCGCATCCTGGCGGAAGCGGACTTCGACGGCTACTACATCTTCGAGCGCGAGGCCGGCGCAGACCGCATCGGCGACATCACTCAGGGCATCGTCGCGCTTCGCGCCGCAATGGCTGCGGCGATATCATAGACTTTGATTGCAACGGCCTCTGTCGCGCAGGACCATTGGCCACACATTGTTTCGGCAAATATGTTTAACGCTTTTCTCATGGTATATCTTTCGAGTGCGAACTCGGAAAAACCCACCGGCGCTGCCCTATTGCGAGATTAGCGATGACGATGACTGGGCTGGCTAAAAGGTTCTGGAAATGGGGTATGAAACAGCAAGAGTTGTTTGCCTTAGGGAGGCCAATTGGGACGATATCTTCGACATCCGTGGACTTCACCGCGAGTTATGTATCAACGCGCGCGATTGCGGGTTCGATTCCGAACCGCCCCCTTGACAGCGCTGGCCCGCCTTTGCTACGATATGCATCACCAGTTGAGCGGGAGTAACTCAGTGGTAGAGTGCAACCTTGCCAAGGTTGACGTCGCGGGTTCAAATCCCGTCTCCCGCTCCATTTCTTTTTTATCGGGGCCGTTAGCTCAGCTGGTAGAGCAGGTGACTCTTAATCACAAGGTCGCAGGTTCGATTCCTGCACGGCCCACCATCAAAAACCCCCGTTTTTTCAGGGTTTTTTAAGATTTTACGGCATTTTCCCCATCGCTTTTTTCGCTGTCAATAGAGCAAAAAGATGCTGCCTGGGGCGTCGAAATGCGGGTTTTTGGGGAAGTCTGAGGGGAAGTCATTTTTGTTTGTGCTATCGAACTAGCAACCTCTGCTTTTCCCATCACATGAACGGCGAGGCTCGCCGCAGGCGTCGCAATGCTCGGAAGTTGATTTACCGCCCCCGCGATGTCCTCCAATATAGGATGTGTGTACACGTTCGCCGTGAGGGCGGGAGTGCTGTGCCGCATGGCGCGTTGCGCCACCTGCAGGGACATGAGGTGTTTACCCCTTTGGGCGTTTTCGGGGTATCTTTATCGCGGAAAGGGGCATCGCCCTTCATCTGTCGTGCGGGAGGCGGGCGTGTAGGGTGCATCATTGTCAATACCGGGCTGCAGTTTCAGATGGGTCTGATCGCAACCGCGGTGGGCGAACATAATCTCGGCCATGTTGGGGAGCGCGGGACTTGTGCGGACGATGCGCCACTTGCCGTCTTCCTCTCTGCGCCAAGTATAGACGACCTCTTCGTCCGCGTGTCTTGGGATACGCATTGTGCCATCATATCCGTAACCGAAAGGTTGATCGTCATAGCGCACCGCGCGAAATAGAGAAAACAAGCGCACGCGCACCAAGTTCCTCGCTTCGTATTCCGTGAAATCCCAGTATCGTATCTGACGCAGCATGACGCCGTCGGCATTGCGGATGAACCACCACTTCCATGCCCATTCGACATATTCCCGGTGATGACCATTGGGGTCTTCATAATCATCCGAGTAGGCGGACATGACACCGCGAAAGTCCCATGTGTCATAAGACGCCTTGAATGCATCCAGCGCCGCCACGACCTCGTCTGCGACGGCGCGATACCTGGTCTCGACACCTTCAAACGTCGGATACACCGTTTGACTTGCGGGGCGGTCGTCTTTCGGGTCCGAAACGCGCTGGGTGATGATCGCGCCGGATGGCTGCACGATAACCTGTTCTCCCGGAATGCTTTCCTCCTCGCTGAAAACAATATAGTCAAGATAATTGACTGTTCCTTCTTTGGGAATCTGTGTGGATGTTATGGCGGTAACGGTATAGGTGTGCGTCATAGCGGGATCACGGCTGGTGTCAACAAAAGAAGTTTCAGAAATACGCCCGATAATCGGCAGAGGGTCTGTAAAGGGAACAATCGGAGTCTTCTCGGTCGCTGCTTCCCGTAGAGATTCCTCTGACATCATAAGCGGGTCGGCCTTTATCGTGGTTGCGCGACGCCAGCGGCATCTCGAATAACCCCTTGGATGCGGCAGTCCGTTTCCTTCCACTCGCCGAACACGATATTCCGTCGCGCCGGGGTCTTCATGCCAGGAAAGACGCACCCCTTTCGGCAGCATCGCCGCTGACAGGCCAGTCACAGGCTTTGGAAGCAGGACTCGGTAATGTTGTCTCTCGTACAGGTTTTCATGCGTCTGCATCACATAGGTATAGCCATTAATGCTTGCGACAAAGGCTTCGTTTTCGTCCGGCGGAAAATGGTTGGCAAGCAGCGCTTCATATTCCTCGACCGAATTGCAGCGGCCCGGCCGCACAACCTCTTGAAATGAGTCGAGAACCTCGTTAGCGACCGACGGCGCCAGAATGGGAATGAAAAAATGACGGCCCTTATTCGGGACCAATTCGTGCTCGAGATACCGGCTCCAGAGGCCATAGGCCGCGCGGGCAAAAAGCCCCTTGTCTCCTATCCAGTCCAAATCACGCAAATTCTCATGGAATTCAGTGATGCTTGCACTCGGTTTAACCTGAAACGCAACCTTTACCTTTTTCAGAACTTCCTCACGTTCCGGTATATATTTGCCGGTAATCACTTCCATGAGGGTCGGGTAAATGATTTCACGCCAGCAGTGCGCATTGTCGTAATCGAACAAATCCCAGAACGGTTCAAAATTATAGACGGTAGCCCCCATCATGGCGCCCAGCAAAATCATGGCCCGGTAGAGATCAGGGGGCATGATGCGCGTGTTGTCGTGTTCGCTTTGACCAAATATGCCCGGCTCGATCATGCGCCCATTCTCATACCACCAGGATTGAGGTTCTATACCCCAGTGTTGAACATCTCCCGCAACCCACGAGCCCCATACAGAGGTCGTCCGCTGAATCAGACGCGGCCCGATGTGTTCAGAGATGGGGATGCACCGTTCACCATGCCGCCGGATGGCCTCCGTCAGAGGCTCATTGAGGCGATCCGTCCAAATGTGCATCCATTTGAGGTCCTGCAATGAGATCGTCACAAATTTATCATAACGGGCTGCCATGTCCAGAATGTCAATCGCATAGCGCGTATTGGGCGGTGTGGCATAGCGGGGCACGTTGAAATCGGAATAGAATTCAAAACGGTTCTCGGTAATGGCAAGCACTTTGATGCACGGGAACTCCTGGACGAGTTTTTCGACATAAATGGGATCGAAAACAAATTGGTCATGTGGATCAGCGATTTGAATGTCCGCGGGAATGCCGGCCTGTTCGAGTTGATCAAGAATCCGCCGAAATGCTTCGTGGCGAAGGACGTGGTCTCTTCGCCTTACTTCTATTTGCAGATGGCAATACGGTTTGATGTCATCCGGAACGGCTTCGCGCCATGCGCGAACGGCCTCGCGGCCGTGTTTCAGCGCCTCCTCCTTGAGATTCCCTTGCGACGCAACCTCCTCCGAATCGCCGAATCGGGGAGAGGTTTGCAGCGTGACCATCGGTGAGCGGGCGGTAATGGTTCGTGCGGGGATATTCTTGTGCTGCAGGGAAGGACTCTCGATCATTGGAACTCCATTGATTTCTGAATCAGACTCAAATCAGGCGTTTCTGGACGCAGCCGAACAAGTTCCGCCTTCGGAACAATACCCAAACGAGGACTGGAACCACTATCCTCCAAAGTAAGATCGTTTGAATGTCTGTAGTGCGCTATCATACCATTCGCGTTCGGTTAATCGCCAAGTCTGACGCTACTGTTTTCCCTCTTGCGCGAGAATGACGGCGAAGGGGGTTTTGAGTTACGATTTGAATAAGTGTTGTTTCGACTACGCCGCGTTGGGACGGTATCACGCCATGTGCGTCCCCTGTTTGCCGGCTTTCTCATGAACTGGGGTCACTGAGGCGCAAGACATTCTGCTTGGGCATTCGGAGGATTATCATGAAGGCGTCCGTAATTCTTGCAGGAACGCTGTGGGCGGCAACAATGTCAGGAATGGGCGAAGCCCCGTCCTTTGTCACGCTAAACGGCGTTGTCTATGGCGCAAAGGCGGACGAGCGCGGCCCCATCGGCGGGGGACAGGGCTATGTGAATACCGTGTCTTCGGGCGACATCATCGCCGCAACCCTCGAGGAACTTATCGAGGCTCTGGCGGGAGCAGAAGCGGGACAAACCGTGTTCATCCCAGCCGATACCGAGATTGACCTGACCACTTTTGTGTACATCGAGCAATTGGTCCTTGAGGCGCCGGCAGGCGTTACGCTCGCCGGCAATCGCGGCGTTGAAGGCTCTCCCGGCGCGTTGCTTTTCAGCGACGCGCTCGATACGCGCGTCATGATCCGCGCCACTGGACCCGGCGTGCGCATCACCGGCCTCCGCATACGCGGACCCAATAGAAAGCGGTATCTGGATCATCACCGGCGGGCGTTTGGCAAGGGCGGCGACGGCCATGCCTATTACTACAAGTTCCCCACGCAACGCGGCATCGTAACCGACGACGACGGGCTTGAGGTGGACAACTGCGATATCTCCGGTTTCGGTCATGCTGCCGTTTCTCTTACAGCGGGCAAGAACCACCACATCCACCACAACTTCATCCACCACTGTCAATACAATGGATTGGGCTACGGTATTTCGCACGACAAATCCTCGTCGCTCATTGAGTACAACCTTTTCGATTGGAACCGTCACTCGATCGCGGGCACCGGGCGTCCGGGCTGTTCCTACCTCGCGCGGCATAACATGGAATTGGGCGTCTCGCTCAGTCACTGCTTCGATATGCATGGCGGACGCGACCGGAAGGACGGCACAGACGTCGCCGGCACAACCATCATCATTCACAACAACACGTTCCGGGCGCCCGAAACCCCCGTCGTCATCCGGGGTGTGCCGCAGGAAACCTGTAAGGTTTACTACAACTGGTTCACAAAACACGCCCCGGGCCGGGCGGTGCGCGCCGCTGACAGGACCACGGTCTTCGACAACGCCTACGGACCGCATCCCGAACAGGCCGAATAACATTCCGACGGAACCGGCCTTGATACCGTCCATGGATGCCTCTATGATGATGAATAACCTGCCCGTGGAGGGCGCGGGGGGAGTAAAATGCAGGTAAGGTAAGGTTTGGCCGAAAAGGGCGAAACCAGTTCTCCCTTTCCAAGAACCGCTTCGGAGATAGCAGATGTCACGCAAGGTTATTGGACGACGTTCGTTTGTGAGCGGGATGGGATTGGGCGCATGTCTTGCGGCGCTTGGCGGCAGAAACCGGACATTTGCCGCAGAACCGCCCGTGCGGCCAGGCGGGAGCCATATGAAATTGAGTCTGGCGGCATATTCATTCAACCGGGTTCTTCCGCGGCGTCCGTCTGAGGAGCAGTTGTGCGACGCGCCGATGCGGCTTGAAGATTTCATCGGATACTGCGCGGAATTGAATCTGGACGGGTGCGAATTGACCTCGTATTATTTTCCGAAGGAAGTTACGCACGACTATCTGATGAAAATCAAAGAGATGACGTTCCGGTTGGGGCTGGACATCTCCGGGACGGCAATCGGGAATGATTTCTGTATTCCCGCGGGCGAGGCGCGCGATAGGGAACTCACGCATACGCGCGAATGGATAGACCACGCCGCCGCGATGGGCGCGCCGGTGATCAGGATTTTTGCCGGCAAACAGTGGGCCGACATGGGCCGGGAGCAGGCCGTGGCGCTTTGTGTGCAGGGTATTGACGATTCGCTGGACTATGCGGCGGCGCGCGGGGTGTTCCTGGCCTTGGAAAACCATGGCGGCATAACGGCCACGGCCGACGAACTCCTGGAGATCGTGCGGCGGGTGAAGCCATCTCCGTGGTTTGGGGTGAATTTCGACAGCGGCAATTTCGTCTCGGAAGACCCCTACGCGGAATTGGAGCAAATCGCGCCCTACGCGGTGAATGCGCAGATCAAGGTGGCGATGATGCGGAATGGGCGCAAGGAACCGGCGGATTTCGCGCGGGTGGTGGACATTCTGAGGAATGCCGGATATCGCGGCTACCTGGCGCTCGAATATGAGGAGGAAGGGGACCCGAAACAGGTTATCCCGGCTTACATAGCGCAGATCCGCAGTTTGGTCACGTCGTGTCCGGATTAAGTATCCCCGGCAGCGCCGGGGGATACTTACGGATTAATCACGTTCGGGAGGGGGATTAGTGGTTACCCTTTTCATATGAAACAAACGCTGCCTGGGTTGCCCTCCTCGTTCCCAATTGCATTTGGGAACGCACTTGCCTGTGAAGTTGCACTTCGCAACCTCCATCGGCATACGTCGAACTGCACACAAGGCGAATGCCAACACATAAAACGAAATCACAGCCATCCCACAGGGGGTGGTTTTTCTCTGTAAGTCCTTTGTTTTCGTTGC
>CAZLII010000205.1:0-7485 GCA_964559065.1 uncultured Nitrospirales bacterium
CATAGCCTGAGGATATTTCGATGGAATACGAAGCCGTTATCGGCATGGAGGTCCATGTCGAGATCAACACCCAGTCCAAGATTTTCTGCGGGTGCAGCACGGCATTCAACGCGCCGCCGAACACCAATGTCTGCCCGATCTGCCTGGGCTTCCCCGGCGTGCTGCCCGTGTTGAACCGGGAAATGGTGAACAAATCCGTGGCGGCGGGGCTTGCCCTGAATTGCCAGATTTCCAGATGGTCCAAAATGGACCGCAAGAACTATTTCTATCCCGACATGGCCAAGAACTACCAGATCAGTCAATACGATCTGCCGCTGTGTTTCAAGGGCCATCTGGACATTGACGTGGACGGCGAAATCCGCCGCATCGGCATTACCCGCGCCCACATGGAGGAAGACACCGCCCGCAACACCCACACCATCGGCGGCGGACAGAGCGGCGTGGACTTCAACCGCAGCGGCGTGCCCCTGCTGGAAATCGTGACAGAGCCAGACCTGCGCAGCGCAAAGGAAGCATACGCCTATCTGGTCACGCTCAAGCAGATTCTCCAGTATCTCGACGTCAGCGACTGCAACATGGAAGAAGGTTCGCTCCGCGCCGAGGCCAACATCAGCGTGCGTCCGAAGGGTACGACCGACTTCGGGGCCAAGACGGAGGTGAAGAACGTCGCGTCGTTCAGCGGGGTGCAGAAAGCCATCGAGTACGAGATTGCCCGCCAGATTCAGGTGCTGGAGGAAGGCGGCCGGGTGCTGCAGGAAACACGGGGATGGGATGCGGACCGGGGCGTCACCGTCACCCAGCGGCTGAAAGAGTCCGCCCACGACTACCGTTACTTCCCGGAACCCGATCTCGTGCCGATAGTGGTGGATGCGGCATGGGAAGCGTGCATCCGGGATGGGTTGCCGGAATTGCCCATGGCCCGGAAAAAACGGCTCATGGAGCAGTACGGCCTGTCCGCCTACGATGCCATGGTGCTCTCCGCCACACGGCCCCTGGCCGATTACTACGAAGCATGCGTTGCCGCCCGCGCCGACGCCAAGAAGGCAGCCAACTGGATCATGGGCGATTTGCAGGCGCTGCTCACTGATGGCAAAATGGAGATCACACAATGCCGGATTTCCCCGTCCGCCCTGGCCGCCATGATCCGCATGATTGAAGAAGGCGCCATCAGCGGCAAGATCGGCAAGGAAGTCCTGGCGGACATGTTTGAAAGCGGCAAAGAACCGCAGGCGATCGTCGAAGAGAAAGGGCTGTTGCAGATCAGCGATGAGTCGGACGTCGAGGCCATTGTCGCCCAAGTGCTCCGAGACAATCCCGCCCAGGTCGAACAATTCAAGGCGGGCAAGGAAAAGGTCATGGGCTTCCTCGTGGGGCAGGTGATGAAAGCCTCGCGCGGCAAGGCCAATCCCGAACTGGTGAACAAAATCCTGCGCGATGCGCTGAAAAAATAGGAGAAAATGTTTTTGCCCAAGGCCGTAAAGCAACCAACCACCGAGAAGGACAAACGGTTTCTACAGATCACGCTTAGAATCGCAGAAATCAGCGCCGACAAGAAAGCCAGGGATATCCGCGCGCTCGACGTGCGGGGGCTGACGCTGGTCGCGGACAGTTTTGTCCTCTGCACCGCCACCAGCGAACTGCAACTCAAGGCAGTTTTCAATGCCGTTATCGAGGGATTGAAAGAAGTCGGCATCGCGCCGTTGCGGACCGAAGGCACCTTTCGCGACGGATGGCTCCTGATGGATTACGGCGTGGTCATTTTCCATATCTTCCGTGAAAAGGCGCGGGAGTTCTATGACTTGGAAGGCATGTGGGGAGATGCCCCGGAAATCCCGTTGGCAGGGTAGGTCTTTGATAAAAGCAGGGATTCGCGAAGTATGACGGAACAGATGTTCATACCGGACCGCCAGCGCCTGTACCACTACAAACTGGACCGGGTGCTCGGGCAGGGCGGCACGGGAAAGGTCTATCGCGGCATTGACACGAGAAAAGGCGAAGTGGTGGCGATTAAGCGCTTCCGGGAGGATTTCTTTCGCAACGCCCTGCATCTTCGCGATCTCAAAAAAGGCGTGAAGCGTTTCAAGAAATTCAAACACGCCAATGTCGTGCAGATACTCGATTTCCTTGATGACAATCCGCAAGAGGGCATCTGCATGGTCATGGAATATGTGGATGGGCCGAACCTTCGGTGGTACATTGCCAACCGTCCGTGGAATCTCCAGGAGCGCCTTACCATTGCGGCACAGTTGTGTAACGGTTTGCAGTACCTGCATGATCAGGAATGCATACACCACGACTTCAAGCCCGCGAATGTCCTTTTTACGCGGCGGGGACTCGCCAAAATTGCGGACTACTCCCTGTATGGCAGCAGTTTCCTGCTGGAACTGCTCGACCGCAGCGCGGGCGAGCAAATCACTCCCATGTTCGTCGCGCCGGAAATCCTACGCAGGGAAAAGGCCTCGCCCCAGAGCGACCAGTATTCCTTGGGCATCACCATGTATATGATGTTCGCCGAACGCCATCCCTTTCTGGCGGACAGCCTGCCCAAACTCTACAATTGTCATCTGCGCATCATTCCCGAACATCCCTCGGTCGTCAATCCGAAATGCCCCCATCGTCTTGGCGACATCATCATGAGGCTGCTGGAAAAGGACCCGGCCAGACGGTTCCGCGATTGCGATGAATTGCGCATTGCCCTTGCCGATATCGGACGCAGCAGAATCTGATTCGCCCGCCTCTATTTTTCAGTGCTCATACCGCTTCAGCCGATTGGCATGCCCTTTTTTGACTGAAACATGAAAACGCCTTCTCCCCACATGCAGGGAGAAGGCGTTCCACAATTCAGCAAGGGCTTTGGGTCACAGTTCTGTGGTCGTGCCCGTAACCGTGCCCGTCGTGGTATCGGTGCCGGTGCCGCTTGGGCCGGTGGCCTTCCACGGCTGCTGGCGCGGGACCAACAGCAGACGATCAATAATCTCCGTGGTGCTTTCCAGTTTGATCTGGAAATTACTGATTTGCGCACAGCGCGGTGCCTGACTGATCATGTTCAGATGGCGCTTGGTTCTCATGGCGGGTTCCTTGTCAACGGGTTTTGATGAAGATAAACTCGATTATCTGGTCCGTCAGATTCACTAGAAAATCTTTCCATGCCTCGAAATTCGATAACTGTGACAACTGCGGCTTTCGCGTGATGCATTTATGATGCTTCATGGCGCCGGGATTCTCCCTTCTGAACACACCTTTTTCATCGCTTCGCGGCAACTCCGCCGCATACCATAATTAATAGCATGTCGCCATCCAAATGTCAACTGTTTTTTCCGCAGCCTGTTTTCCGGCATACGGGTTTTCTGCGGCCCATGCGCCTGATGCCGGGTGACACAATCTTTCTGAAGTCAATCCACCAGCGCCTCCCATTCCTCGTAAAGCGCCTTCAAATCAGCCTTCAGCCCGCTGTACTCCTCATTGAGCCGCTGTGCGGCGACAAAATCGGCGGGGTCCAGCCCGGCGAATTTCTCGTGAAACGTTTCCAACAGTTCCTCCATGCTCTCAATGTCCTGTTCCAACTGCTCCAAAAGACGGCGTTGCTTGCGGTCTTCGCGGTCACGGGCCTTCTTTTTCTCGCGTTCTTCCTGCACCCGGCGGATTTTAAGCACTTCGTCGGTGCTCTTGGGGGGCGTCGGCGCCAGCGATTCCAGATGTTTTCGGTGATATTCGGCGTAATTGCCGAGGTGCACGGAGGCGTTGCCCCGTTCGATGACGATAAGCCGGTCCGCCAGGCGATCTATCAGGGCGCGGTCATGGCTGGCGAGGATGATGGTCCCCGGAAACTCGGCCAGGGCGTTTTCGAGCGCCTCGCGGGAAGCAATGTCCAGATGGTTGGTCGGTTCGTCCAGCAAGAGCAGATTCGCCCGGCCCAGAATCAGTTTGGCCATGGCAACGCGGCTCAATTCCCCCCCGCTCAAAGCCTGTACGGGCTTGAAGACATCATCGCCGGTGAAAAGCAGGCGCCCCAGAAAAGACCGGACCTCCTGTGGGGTCCATTCCGGGCGAACGGTCTGGACTTCCGTGAGCACATCGTTGGCGGGGTTCATGCTTTCATGATTCTGCTCATAGTAGTTCAGGGTTACCTTGTGGCCGAGGGTGACCGTGCCGCCCAGTCCCTTGATTTTCCCGGAAAGATGACGCAGAAGGGTGGTCTTGCCGGAGCCGTTGGGTCCGATCAGGCCGATGCGCTCGCCGCGACGAACCTGGACAGACAGGTCTTTATAGAGCGTCAGCGGACCGTAGCGCATGCTCAGGTCCCTGGCGTCGAGCACGACAGCCCCGCTACGAACAACCGCGCCGAGGTTAAATGTCGCGGAGGTCGCTTCCGGCGGTGGCGCGTCCACCATCTCCATCTTTTCCAGCCGTTTGATGCGGCTTTGCACCTGCCGCGCCTTGGTGTTTTTGTAGCGGAACCGATCAATCCAGGCCTCTTCCTTGCGGATGAATTCCTGCTGACGCTCGAAAGCGCGCTGTTGTTGCTCCCGCAACAGCGCTTTTTGTCCCATGTAAAAAGCGTAATTGCCGCTGTAATTGAAAAGAATGCCGCGTTCCACCTCGACAATCCGCGTGGCGACAGCGTTGAGCATTTGCCGGTCATGGGAGATGATGACCACCGCCGCCCGGCATTGCCGGAGGTATTCCTCCAGCCATTCCCGCGCCTCCAAGTCGAGATGGTTCTCCGGTTCATCCAGCAGGAGCAGGTCGGCATCCTGCAAAAGCACCAGCGCCAGCATGAGGCGGGTCCGCTGGCCGCCACTCAGCGCGTGGAACGGCAGATTGAACTCCTCGGGATGAAAGCCCAGCCCCTGCAAAACCCGCTTGATGTTGCCGCGAAATTCGTACCCGCCGCGCGCGGCGAATTGCTCCTGCAACGGGCCGTATTCCACCAGGGCGGCGGCGTCCCCCGCCGCCATCCGGTCCTCCAGTGCAGCCAGTGCGCGCTCCTGTTCGAGCAAGTCCTGAAAAGAATGCAGCACGATGTCGAAAATCGTCGCGCCCGCCGCCACCTGCGGCAACTGCGCCAGGCACGCGATCCGCGCCCGCTTCATGCGCTCGATGACCCCGCCGTCCGCCTGAATCTCCCCCGTGATGAGCCGAAACACGGTGGATTTGCCCGTGCCATTGCGCCCGATCAGACCGATGTGCTCCCCCTCCTCCACGCGGAAGTCAACGCCCTCCAGCACTGCCGCGCCGGCGAAATACTTGCTTACATTTTCAAGACGAACAATGCTCATGACATGGGGTTATTCATAGAAGGTTATGCGTTGTGCGTTGGATTAGTGGCGGAAGTATAGCGTATTCCCGCGCGGGCCATGCAAGAAGACGTTCGCCGGACAACAAGCGCACCGGGCATTGAAAAAGGGTTCGGGAATAGCCCAATATCTTTCCATGACGGCGATAACCCCGGTGGGAGGCGCGGTGGACGGTTTTCACACAATACGGCGTGGGCGCAGTACGGCGCTGGTCAGGGAGGACGACGCGGACCGTATCGCGGCGGCGCTGCTTGACGGCCAGGGCTGTGAAGTCCTGCCTTCCGCCGGTCGGGGGAATCTGCTCCGCTTCGCCTGCGCCGGGGGGCATGGACTGGTCCGCCGCTATCAGCGCGGGGGAATGATGCGGCATATCCTGCGGGATGGCTACATCCTGGAGAACCGACCGCTGCGCGAGTTCGGGCTGCATCTTCATGCTGAACGACAGGAACTATCCGTCCCGCCGCTGTTGGGGGTGTGCTGGGAACGCCGGGGCCTGCTCCTGCGCGGGGCCATCGCCACGCGGGAAGTGTCCGCGAAAACCCTTCAAGAATGCGTCGAGACGGGCGCGTCCCCGGACGAAAACGCGCTGCGCGCCTGCGGCGCGCTGATTCGGCGCATGCACGACATGGACATCTGGCACGCGGATTTGCAGGTCCGCAACATCCTGGTGGGGGAGGGCGGCCCCTGGATCATTGATTTCGACAACGCGGTCCTGCGCCCCAACCTGACCCCGCTGCTGCGCGCGCGCAATCTCCTGCGGCTGCGCCGTTCGATTGAAAAGAACGGCCTGCCCATGGCACTCTTTGCGCCCATCTGCGAGGGATACGGCATCGCGGCGCTGCCGCCCTGGCTGAGCAGAATTTACGAAGGCAAGGGAAGGATTTCGGACGCGATTTCCGGACGGAAGCATCCATGAACGGGGACATGAAGGAAAAAGACCATCCTGTTCGCCAGGGATTGCACGTTTACCATCTCCGCCACGACCTGTCGGTGGAGCAAGTGCGGAAGATTCTGGCGCAACCCGGCGACATCATCAAACGGTCGCGCAAGAGCGTTGTGCGCCGGGTCGGCCCCTGGCTCATCAAGGAAAGCCGCCGGAATTTAATTGGCCTGTTGAAACATACCTTCCAGCGGGACCGCTATCGGCAGGCGTGGGCCGCCGCACTGCACTTGCGCCGTCACGGCATTGATGTTCCGGAGCCGGTCGCACTCATCGAAACCGGTTTTGGCGGGATCATTGCGGGCAATACGCTCATCGCCCAATACCTTGAATGGCATCGCAACGTCGAGCAGTTTCTGCTGGCGCTGGTGCAGCGCGGCGGCGGCAAGGACACCATCGCCCTTTTTCTTGAGCGCCTCGCGGACGCCGTGAACCGGCTGCGCGCCGCCGGCGCTTATCACGCCGACCTGTCCGGAAAAAACATTTTTACCCGCGATGGGGTTCACTTCTATTTCATTGACCTGGACAGCGTCATCCTGAATGCCGAATACACCGAAGAACGCTGCATGAAAAACATGGTGCAGTTGTACGATTCCTTCTGCGATCTGCTCAACGACGCCATGCTGGTCCCCTTTATCGGCCGCATGCTGGGACCGGAACACGACTTGCGCCTGTGGATGCCGCGCATCCGCAAGGCGCAGCAGGAACGCCGGCTCATGGCCGAGCGCCGACTCGAAAAACAGGGAAAGACCCGACGTCCCCTCTGGGCCTCCGCCGACGATCAAAACCATCCCTGAGCGGCAACAGCCAAGGTCAGGAACGCTGGTGTACGCCACTTGACGTATCAATGCGTCTTACCTTAACATGAATGCGTAATATGAAAATGTGTCGCCTTTTTGAGTCTGACGCCGGAATGCGCATGTTGTGCAATTCCCGCTGCGTTGTGGGCACCAAAGAAAGAAGAAGACCGTGGCAAAGGATATGACTTGGCGCAAAGCGATAGACAAGGTGCTTGGATCGTCTCCAACTCCCCTGCATTACAACGAAATCACACAACGGATCATTGAAGAGGGCCTGCGCCAAAAACTTGGTGCTACTCCTGCCGCGACGGTGAATGCACAAATAGCCGTTTCGATCAAACGTGAGGGAGCAAAATCACCGTACATTCGCGTATCAAATGAAACATCGTGGGGCAGGGTAGCATTGCGAACAACGACATTATACCTGTCTGACGCCCCGGCCCAACGG
>CAZLII010000206.1:0-7455 GCA_964559065.1 uncultured Nitrospirales bacterium
CCGAGGGTCTTGCCGGTGCCGGTCTTCGCGGAGGCGACAAGGTCCCGTCCGGACAGAGCGATGGGAATCGCCTGTTCCTGCACAGGGGTCGGGGTACTAATACTTTTGGCATGGAGCACGCTGAGGCAGCGCGGATCGAGTTCAAACTCATCAAATGTCATATGATTGGGCGAAACCCCTTCCTGTGCGTAGCGTCGGCGCACTGTGGCGCACCAATAGCCCCCACTCCCGGCGTTTCAGAACCCGGGACATCCGTAGTGTCCATCTCCGGCAATGACAAGTCCGACAATCAGCGTTCCTGCCGTTTCTGTTCGCGCACAATGCTTCTCAGATAATCCAGGTATTCATCCAGCGGAACCGCGCCGTCTTCTTGATTGTCCGCATCCTCGGCGTGGCTGTCAGCCGCGTCTTCTGAAGCCGATGCCTCATCGGTCATGGCCTTGGCGTCTTCGTCCAGCGCCAAATCCGTTTCCGGTCCGATGCCGGCCACATACGCTTTGTCCGACGCCGCCGAGCGCTGAATAAGAAATTTGCCGCGAACGCCGCCATAGATCACCAGTTGGTTGCCGGCCGCGCGGCGCATGTAGAGCAGCACCTCCTCCCCGGTCTGGAAGGTGGGAATTTCGTTTGTCTTCATGACCAACCCGCCGACACGGCCGCCAATCACGGAAAATGTCACCGTGGAGGTCTTATTGAGGCCGCCCTTGACCGTGTCCTTGATTTCAAGCGTGACATCGGTGTAGATGCGGCCTCCAAGCGCCCGACGGCTCTGGGTGGCCGTGATGACGCCGGTGATGATTTCGTCCGCGCCCGCCACCATCTCCGGGGTGGTGACATAAGCGATGCTCGCCCTGGCCTGGGGGCTGAGGAAAAGCGCCGCCGCCAACAGCAATGCGGCCGCCGCGCGCGCCTTGCGCCGCCGAACGGCGGCCACTGCGCCCGCCACCAACAGCAACGCGGCCAGCCCGGCGGCAATCGTGTTTCGATACATGATGGTCCAATACATGCCGTGTACTCCGTGTCTGAACAGACGCATGGCGGTTTCATGCCGCAACAGGTACCGGGCCATCCAGGGGGAAACCTGGTAGTACAGGTCCACCGCCGCGGCGCCGAGCGCGCTCTGCAGCAATATGTCATCGCGGAAATCGCGCAGCCACTTGGGACCGAGCATGGCGGTCACAGGTGTCGTGCCGGTGCCCGAGGGATACTGCACGACGTTCAGGGGGCAGACGTCGTTGGGGTCGCCGAACATGGGCCGGCGGTTGGGCAGAATTGCGGGGATAGTGCGGCCGGTTTCGGCGCTGACCAGCGTGTTCCGCTGGAAATTCCATATCAGGGGGGTGCCGGCATCCTTGCGGCTGACGTCGCGCAGGTTTTCCACTTCGTGGAACACCTCCGAGGCGAAGGCATTGATGTAGGTATCGCGCTGTGTCGTCGAAAAACTGGCCGGTCCTTGGATGGAATCGAAATCTTCGGGCAGCAGGCCCTCGGGCGCCTGGCGGTCGAAGCCCGTCCCGTTGAGCGGGTTCACGGAAAGCGCATACGTGGGCGTGAACAACGCGCCGGAGGCGGCGGGCACTTCAAATTGTTTCCAGATGCCATGCAGATTGAACCAGCCTTCCAACTGCGTATTGATGGTGTATTCATACAGGCCGGTCATCGTGCTGAACAGCGGCACGCGGGGCGTATTGGGGTCATCGTCAACATCGGCCCATGCCACGACGTGCGCGCCGGGAATCGGCACGGACGGCAACCCGGACCCAGTGCGGGTGCGGGTGCGCGCTTCGTGGCGGACTGTGAAGAAATTGGCCTGGCTGCCGCGCGGGTAGAGGAAGGAAATCCCGGATATGTCGTCGGGCGCCAAATCACCGGTTCCCGACTTGCGCAGCCCGGTATCCGTTTCGACGCTGAAATAGATGGGAAACATGGTGGGCGTGGCGCCGATGAAACGGCCGAATCCGTCGGCCCCGGTCAACCAGAACACTTCATTTTCGATCAGTTCCGCCACGGCGATTGACCCCGGCTCCGTGCGCACGGCGCGGAGGTTGTTTAGGGGGGTGTGCCCAAGGCCAAGCAGATGCCCGATTTCATGGACCAGCACGGCATGAAGGTCCACCACAGGCTCAATGCCGACGATGCCGGGACGCACCGATGCGGCGTCAATGATGATGTCCACATCAATGATGGTGCCGGCGCCAATCCAGTATCCTTCGCCGGCGATTTCGAGGAAGGTGTCTTCTATGGTATAGAGCGTGGTGGTCAGGCCGAGCACGGGATAGGTGGCTTCGGCAACAATGACGTCGGGGTAATCGGGGAGGACCGTTTCGCCGGTCACGGCGGCGTCGGTCACCTGGAGGGCGACCACGGTGAGAAAATCCGGCTCCAATCCGCTGAGGATGGGATCCTCAATAATGCCGCCCATGCGAAAGGAGGCATAACTGGTGGGCACATCCTGCCAGACCTGGAACGCCTCTTGGACAGTCACAATTTCCTCCGGCGTGAATCCTCTCATGCCGCCTTCAATGAGGATTTCCAGCCCCTCTCCCGCTTCGATCACGCCGTTGTTGTTCGTGTCGAATTCACGAAAAGGCCAGGTGACATAGCGCAGTTGCCCGAACTGGTTGAATGCCCCAATGGGGAAAAATGCGCCGGATTCCTGCGCCAGTCCAAACAGCGCCGCAACGGCCACGCCGGCCGCCGTCATCCGTCGTATGATCGCGCTCACGAATCGGGTTCCTTTCCTGGCTGCGGGCGCCCCGCCCAGGGGCGCGCCTGCTTTGTCGTATTCCTGCTTGGACGCCGCCGGCAGTCATCGGAGGATGCCGCCGGCGGCGCGTCGTTTTGCTATTGTTTCCGGATGATCCTTTTTCGGCCCAATCCCGCGGCCATAGCCGCAAGAACGAGCGCCATCAGGACCAAATCACCCCAAACGCCGCCGGCACCCGCGCCCTGCTCGCCGGGCGCGCAGCCAAAGATGTTGCGGACCTTGTTCCGCACGGCGTCATTCACATAATCGAAGCCGTTGAGCAGCACGCCTTCCGTGTTGTTGTTCATGTTCTTCACTTTGACGGTGAGGGGACCGACATCCGGCAGGCCGCTCGGCGGGAATCCGGCGCGAATCTGCGTGCCGTCCGGAGAGACGCTGAGCAACGGAATCCGGGTGCGGCCGAGATAGACTTCCGTGTTGTCCACATCGGGGAAATTCTGCCCCATGATGGTGATGGGGAAGACGTCCTTCGTGCCGCGCGAGGGGTTCACGCCCGTGACGATGGGTTGCTCCCCGGCGCCCGGCATCAGGGTAAATAGATCGGAACGGCTCGCCTCCTTGTCCGTGGCCGGATTGCGCACAATCACCACGATAGGCTCATGGGGCGGGTTGTCCGCCTGGCTGGTGATGTTGATGTGAATGGCCGTGTCGGTGGCCTGTGTTACGACCACCGTGTAGCCCGTGAGGGTCACGGAAGGATTCGTTCCGAAGCCCTGCCCGTTGATGACGAGGTTGAAGCCGCCCGGCGCGGTGACTGCGGGCAAGCGCGTGGTGCTTGCCGAATCAATCACCACCGAGGTGGGCGAGACGGGCGCGGTGCGCGCGGTGATCACGCCGGAACGGCGTTTCTTCGTCGAATGCGACCGAATCCAGTCAAAGCCGCTGGAATCCTGGCGCTGTCCGGCGCGGTAGCCGTCCATGTAATAGTACGTGGGCGGCTCCTTGAAGAAGGTGATGAAGCCCAGGCCGCGCTGCGCCCAGGGGAATTCCCGGAACTTCGTGAAGTCGTTGCGTTCCTCGCCGCTGAGCCGCGCCCAGGTGTCGGGGTCCGGCTCCGTGGGCGTATTCGGTCCCCACGACACGATGCCGACCCGGAAGTTGGCGTTGGGCTTCATGCGATTCGAGGCGCGCACGATCACGAAGAAATCCGGACCGAAGAACGGGTCGGTGGACTGTCGCCCGAAGGTGTCCGGCACCCACTGGCGATTGCGCGGCTGCTGCGCCCGCGGAATGGGCACGTCGTCAGTGCCGGGCGTCGAGAAGACGAACATCACCTTGATGTCTTCGGAGGTCTGGCCGATGAAGACCGGAGGCGCGTCCAGCGTCAGCGGGATGTCAATGCCCGGATCAAAGACGCCGTTGCGGTTGTTGGGGTGGGCGTCGTTGTCGCGATAGAGCGCCACGCCGCTGACCTGCTGGTCACTATCCAGCGGAAGCAGGTCGGTGAACGGATTGAAGTCCGCGTCCTCGCCTTCATTGTAGAACTCGACAATGACCTGTTCCAGGAAGGTCGGGTCGCGCACGATGCGCCACTGGCCGTCGCGGGGCTGTCCGCTGAAGAGCGTCAACTGGTTCTCGGTGTTGGCCACGATTTCATAGGTCTCGAAGCGGCTGTCCACCAGCCAGTCACCGGCGAAGGCATTGGGCGTCCACGACGCCCCGGAGACACTGAAGGAATTGGGCCCGCCCACGCCGCTGCCGCCGCTGGCCAGCGTGCCTGCGGCCGTGCCCCGGTTGGTGGAGATGTCCAGGCCGAGCACCGGCAACGCCGCGCCGCCGATGGTGATGACCTGCGCCTGGTTGGTGATGTCCACGATTTTCGCGGGCACGTTGACTTCAAGCATGTCATGACCGTAGAAATCCTGCACCACGTCCTCGTCCGGGTTACTCTTAAGGAACGCCGAAGCGCTGGTGTTAATCTGGGGGAAGAACTGAACGCCGGCCTTCCGTTGGCCATCCGGACGTTCTGGCAGCGTGGCCGGCACAACCGCGCGGATTTTCTGGAAGCGGCGCGGCTTTTCCGACAAGCGCATCGTAATGAAGAGGTCGTCGCCCGGCTGGGGTACGGTGATGTCCAACGCCTTGGCGCTATCTGCGTCACGACTGGACACTTCCAGCGTGGACTGCTCCGAAGCGTCTTCGTCCCGACTCTTCAGTTCCAGGAAACGGTCCAGATCAATTGCAACATCGGAAATCGCATCCTGCTGCGGTACATCCCAGAGCCGCTCGGGCACCATGGTCAACACCCACGCCTTGTCCGTGTCATCCACGACGCCGTCCCCGTTCATATCATCCGGAATGCCATCGCCGTCAAGGTCAATGTATTCCGCCGAACTGGACCACGCCAGGTTGCGCAGGCGCACAGGTTCGTCGAAGCCCGGTATCGGGACAGGAAAATCGAGATACGGCTCAAACGGTTTGCCGATCAGGAAAACGCCATTCTGGTCGGTGTCTTCAAACAGCATCACCCCGGAATTGATGTCCAGCCCCTGCGAATCCAGCGGCGCGAGATCATCGGGATGGAAATCCGGCCCCCAGAAGGCCACGGTGATCGAGGCGACCGACAGGGCATTTCGGCTGTTCACGATCGGATCGGCGGAACCCGCCAAGTTCAGGCCGAGGACAGGTATCTGGAAACTGTCTATATCCTCTTTCTGGGTCAGCAGCCGCGCCTGCACATCTTCCGGATACCAGTCACTCGCACGCGGGTATTCACCCGGAAGCAATGTGGCCGGCCATGACTCATACCAGGGCAAATACGGCTGCACCGGCGGCAATGTATAAGCCGCGGACCGTGGACCGGCGGGCGGCAGGTCGCTGCCGGGCTGGTTCGACTTGAAGAAAGGAACAGTCTCATAAGCGAACTGACCCCAACCGCGAGTGTCATCAAAACCAACCTGAATATTATAGGTGGTTCCACCCGCTGTAAACGGAATGGTGTATGCGCCGAAGAGCCGCCAACGCAACACGCCCACCGAATGTCTGTTAAGGAACTTGGCCCGCTCCAAGCCGAACGGATCCATCCATGCATCAAAATCCGTGGGTTCAAAGTCAGGCCTGCTGAAACCAAGTTCGGACCCGTCACCGAAGAAAAGATTCGTGCGGCGCCGGAAGTTTGAATCGGATTCATAGGTGAGCACCAGATCGTGCACATCCAGTCCGAAGCGCACCGGCTTGGTGGACATTGCGTTCACGGTGCGTTGCGGCCACCACGGCTCGGAGGCGCCCCAACGGTAATCATCCTGCCAGCCGTACTCACTCGCACCATAGTAACTCAGCAGCGCCGGGATCATGCTGTCCACATAAATACCGCCGCGCGTGCGCCCTCGGGAATCCACGCGGCGCGGCTCGATGAAAGCGCGGAAATCGGCGCCCATAGTCAGACCGCTGCCGGTGGGCGGCGCCAGCGACACATTCTGGAATCCGCTGTCAGTGCGCACCACCACAAAGTAGTCATGGGCATACTGGCTGCTGGTTGCAACGTACGGCCCATGGTTATCCGGGACTTTTTCTACATAGCCTTCCACATTGCCTTCGTCAATAATGGCGTCCAGACCGCGACGGCGCCCTTCAAAGAATCGCATGGTGGTTCGCCACCAGGGATCGCCGCCGCCCGGCGGGAACGCGATGTGTTCCCATACGCCGGTCACGGAATCACCCGCTAACGGGTTCCAACTGGCAAAACCGTCAGGAAGCATCGGGTAATCGCCGTTGAACTGGATCCCGCCCTCGGGCAGCATGGTCGGCGGATCAAAGACGCCATTGTTGTTGGTGTCATGCCATACCCAGATGCCGTTGTAGGTAACATCCTGGGCAAATGCCTCATCTTCAAAAACGGGTACACCCCATAGCGCATCCGTGGAGGGACTCAGTCCAGTAGTGGGGTTGAAGCCACCACTGCCCGGCGGCCCAAAAGGATCGCCGCCGATATCCGTAAGTACGACGTTCACCTCCCGCAATTGCGCCGCATCCTTGCTGGAAATCACCCGTAGTCCGAAACCCGGCTCAAACCAATCGAAATGCAAGGCCTTGGTCGAATGGACATTTATTCCGATGAGTGGGACCCATGTGTCCAAGGACAACAGGGTGCGCAATTGCAAAAACTCCCCGGACACAATGTCCATCAACTGGTCGAATTTGTTCCACCGGGGCCGCGTAAATTCTGAAGACGGCGTGTATAAGAAATGGTTGTAGTTCCACGCGTCGCGGAAAACGGGCCGATTGGGGCCGATCGGCGAACCTGTGATGTCCCACACTCCGAAACAGGACGAGTACGCCGCCCCTGATTCCAAGGTCTCCCCTTCAAAGAAGTTGGGCGAATAACCGTCTACGGGCGCGCCTTCATTGTTTCTGGGAAACACGCCTGTGCCGGAGATGATCATGTCCGCGACCAGCAGGTCGCAACTCATGGTCAACTGTGTGCGCCAGGTTGCTGAAGTGCGCACCGCAATGATGTACGAGGCGCCTTCCAGCCCGTCATCGGCGTTTACTTCGGCGGGCAGCGGGAACTGTGGCTCTTCCGCGGTACCGCCGCCGATGAAGTCCATGATATAGCGCAGTCCGCCACCAACTTGACTGACTCGACCCATACGGCCGCGGGAACCCAAGCCGGTGCTATCCCAAACATATAGAAAATAATCGTTGCCTTCGTCCAGTTGTTGGTTTTCGGCATCGTCGTCCGATGGGAA
>CAZLII010000207.1:0-7447 GCA_964559065.1 uncultured Nitrospirales bacterium
TGTTGATCTTACTGCATTTCTTGCCCACCGGTGACGTTTATCGCCTGGCCGGTCATGTAACTGGATTCCTCACTGGCCAGAAACACGACCACATTGGCGATGTCTTCGTACTGGCAGGACCGTTTCATGGGAACTTGATCAATGTATTTTTGCCGCACTTCGGCTTCCGTGATGCCTTGGTTGGCGGCGTATTGCTTGAACAGGCTGTTGACCCATAGCGGCGAATCCAGCAGGTTGCCGGGGCAGACGGCGTTCACCCGCACGCCGCGTTCCGCGAATTCCAGCGCGAGGCTCTGGGTGACGCCGATGCCGCCGAACTTGGCGGCGGCATAGGCGCTGTTCTTGAAACTGCCCTTCTTGCCGGACTTGGAATTGATCTGGATGATCGAACCGCGTCCATAGGCGACCATGACGCGGGCGGCTTCACGGGCGCAAAGGAAATAGCCCACAAGGTCCACGTCTATGACCTTGCGCCATTCCTCCGCGTCAAATTCAAGGGAATCGCCGGAGATCAGAATGCCGGCGTTGCAGACCATGATGTCCAAGCCGCCCAGTTGCCGCACGGCATCCTCCACCGCCGCGCGCACCGACGCCGCATCGGTCACGTCCACGGCCGCCGCCAACACGCGCTGTCCGGTCGCCTCTGCGACTCGCTTGGCGGTCGCATCCATGACGGGAAGGTTGATGTCCCATCCCACAACATTGCAGCCTTCCCGGGCCAGGCGTTCCACCAACGCCTCGCCCAGTCCCTGTGCCGCCCCGGTGACAATCGCCTTTTTATTCGTAAGTCGTTGCATCACAGGTATTTCTCCAAGAGCGCATCTTCTGCCTCTTTCGTCCAGGCGCCTTCCGGACTCAGTTTGTCCTTCAAATCCGGGAGACATTCGGAGATGGCCTCCAGCGGCAGGAGCGGCAGGTCGGCAATCTGGGTATAAATGATCGTCTTCCCGGGGAACCGGGCATCCTTGACCGCACGCAACCCTTCGTGCGCGGCGTTCAGGCCGCCAATCGCCGCGACGCTCCGGTTGGTGTCAAGCCTGTCTGATTCCACGAGTTCAAGCACCTTGCGCAAATCCACAATCCGGCTGCCGCTACATCCGATGATCTTGACGCCCCGGCACAACGCATCGAGGGGGATTTCGGCCATTGTGCCGATACCCAATCCGGCAAAGACATTGACAAACGCGCGGTTCGCCGCCAATGCAACCGCCTGCCGCACCAACGCCGCCACCGGCGCCAGAACTACCACATCATCGTAACCTCTTGGCGCGAGTTCCCTGATGCGCGCATCCATCGCTTCCCGGCTGTCAAAATCCGACGGCGCGAGCGTGAATAATTCCGCGCCGCGCTGCCCGGCAAGTTTCTGGAATCGGCGCACAATATGGTCCAGGCGACCCCTGTCAAGGTCTGTTACCACGACTCGGTCCGGTCCGTCGTGCTTTTCCAGCGCGCGCTGTACATGCATCTGGCCCATCGGGCCGCCCGCGCCGATGAACAGCGCACAGCCTCCGGAGAGAAGGTCGTTGCGGCGGTTGGCGTCCGCGATGGATTCCAGCGTGTCTCCGCCGCCATAAAAGCGCTTATCTTCGTAATGAATTGCGCCAACATCCAGGGTGCATAAACCCGACTCCGCAGGTTCGCCCACCAGAAACATTGCGCCGTGCTTGTTCAGGAGACGGGCCAGCGTGGTAACCATATCCGGGGCGGGTCGCTCCAGCACGATGTCGTCATAATTCCGCTCAGTCAGCCCTTCGAGCGTGCGGGGTACGATGTCCGCATGTGGAAAACGGGCGCGCCAAGCATCGGGGCTGTCCGTCACAATCAATTGCGCCGCGCCGGAGGGATATAGGCGGTCTTCCAGCGAATAGGACATTTCCACGCAGGCCCAGGGTTCGGCCAAGGCGGCTTGGCTGTAGCCGGTCTCCGGGCGCACTGGCAGGAGATAGCAGCCTTCATCGCCCGCCAGAGCGCGTTCATCAAGATAGGTGTATTCCGCCAGACCGCCGGGAATCAGGTAACCGAAGGCATAGCCCAGGCCCTTGTAGTAGATGTCCGCCTGAACAATGTAGCGCTCTCCCGGCTTGAACATGTCCGCCCATTGCTTGCCCGCTTTGACCACTGTCGCCGCGCATTCATGGCCGAGCACGGTGGGATTCTTGACAAGGTCGCGCCCCCGCAGGCGCGGATGATTGCCCCCCTGCGCGATGATTTTCATGTCGGAAAGACACAAGCCCAGCACATCCACCCGAAGCAGGATTTCATTGTCAGCAGGCTCCCGCAAAGGCACTGTTACGGGCTTTCCGTTGCGCCCCACATTCTCCAATCCCGCGCCAAAGACCTGCCAGGCCTGGTATTCTGACGGCAAAGGCCCCGCCGCCCGGCGATATGCTTCCAGTCTTGATGACACAATTTACTCCTCTTGTGCGTTCTTGTTCGGTTGGGGATGGCAATCGTGGGTTCGTTGTCAATTCTTGCACCCGGTCCATCGGCTGCATGAATTGTTCTGGATTCCCGCTTTCGCGGGAATCCAGCCACGCAAAATCATCTGCTAACCGAACATGAGTATTCTTTCGTCCATTTTCCCAATCCGACGAACACCCGAAGCGGAACGAATGTCACACATACTTGCGGCGGTAGAGTTCGTCCGGCCGCGTGTCTATACGCCGGACATCCGCCTCGCTCAGGTACTTCGGTCCACCCGTCGCATACGCACTCAACACGATACGCGCCGATTTCTCCGCCATGTCCGTGATATTCATCACCTTTTTGGCGGTGTCGCCCATGGCGAAGAACCCGTGATTCTCAAGGAGAATCGTGCTGGGCAACACGCCTTCCTGGTCCACGAATTCCCGCATGCGCGCCCGAACTTCCCGCGCCAGTTGCAGGCCGGGATCCACATATGGCACAAAAACCGATTTATGTCCCGTCACCACAATTTGATCCGGGCAGACCCGGCCTTCAGCAAATTCCCGCGCATGTCCTGAGCACAGCAGCCCGCCCAAGGCTTCCGGGTGTGTATGGCCCACGAAATGTATTTCAGGATATTGATACAACACCGCATGCAGCATCGTCTCGACCGACGGCCTGCGAGGCTCATCGGCGTCCACCAGCGCTTCGCGCAGGACCCGCGAAACGTCCTCATCGCCCGCGCCGGGGTCGTCCAGAATCTGCACCAGTTTCGTGATGCGCACCGCCAGAAAATCCCCCGCTCCGATTGCGCCAAGGGTGGTTCCGGACGCCTTTACATAGAACTGATCGCTGTCTATCCGCGCCGAGGTGTTGCCCTCGCCCAAAATGGCATATCCGCGTCCAGGATCGCCCAGATAATGCGACATCGCCACCAATTGTTCCAGTACTTCTGACATATTTGTCTCCCAACCACGGTGAATGGAAAACACAATTATAGCAAAAGACGGTCCCCTGACGCAGATTGGCTCCGAAAGGCAGAGCGCCACCTCGGTCGCTGACAACAGGGTTCCGCCGACCCTATTGACAAGAACATTTATTTCGGATATAATTATCCAAGATTAACTGGACATTTTTGTCCAGAGTTTGGTATGTTGGCGCAAGTGTCCGAAACACCTGGTGGAGAATCGGCCGCGATGAACAAGAACATTCAATATTGTGCGCTATGTGGGAAGCGCTTGGATACCTATGCGGGAGTCGCCCCGAGCAATGCCCTCGTCTCCTTCCGCGTCCTGTATCAGCATGCAAGTCCTGGGGAGGATGCCTCGGCGCCTGGCGAAGCGTCGTCGTCGCATCCACTGGAAGCATATCTGCCGTATATCGAGATGATATGCGCGGCGGCATACCAACTCACTCGGGATAAGGAGGCTGCGGAACGCCTCGTTTGCGAGACTTTCACCACGGTGCTGCGGCATACCGCATGCGACAGCGCGCACGCTTCTCCAAAGCGCCGCCTGCTGAGCACCCTTCGGAACACATTTCTGGAACATGGCTTCCCAAAGGCATGATCCGGAATGTTGGTGTGCGTGCCGACTATTCGGACTGGTCCGATTGATCCGACCTCCTCACCCACTTTGCATGTTTCCCCGCAATACCGTGTCTGTTGGGTCAGATTTCCCGTGATTGACGCTATCAATTACAGGCAACGCGACGCGTAATGCCAATCGGGGTCACCCTTGCCTCTTCCCTCTTTTTGGCAAATACCTGAGTCCCGCATCCCCGTGTCCGCGTTGCACGCATGCCAAGTGCTGCGCTATGGTATTGTGGAGTGGCAGGGCGGGGGCGGGTGCGCGCCGGATGAAATGAAGGTCGCGCCTGGATGATTGCCACGGGCCAAGCCGCCGGCAGGTGGGCGGCGGGAATGACGGATGGAGATTGTACATGAGAATTGCCATCGTTGGTACAGGATATCAAGGGTTGGTGGTCGGCACTTGTCTGGCGGAGAATGGACATCAGATCATCTGTGTGGACCGCAACGCTGAACGCATCCGGGCGCTTTCGCAATGCGTGATGCCGATTCATGAGCCGGGGCTTGAAGAACTGGTGGCGCGCAACCTGGAAGAGGAGCGGCTGTCTTTCACCACAGACCTGACGGATGCGGTGGCGGAATCCCTGATGGTTTTCCTGTGCGTGGGCACGCCCATCCGGGAGGATGGATTTGCGGACACAAGCGGCGTGATTCGCGCGGCGGAGCAGATCGCGCAGGTCATGACGGGGTACCGCATCATCGTGAACAAAACCACCAGTCCGCCGGGCACGGGCGACGAGATTGAGGAAGTGGTTCGCAAAAATACGGAACACACCTGCGATGTGGTGGCGAACCCGGACTTCTTGAAAGAAGGGTCGGCGATTGACGATTTCATGCGGCCGGACCGCGTGGTGATCGGCTGCGAGGATGTGCGGGTGCGTGAGATTATGAAAGAGTTGTACAGTCCCTTCCTGCGCACGGGCAAGCCGTTTCTCAGCATGAGCCGGCGCAGCGCGGAAATGACCAAATTTGCAACCAACGTGATGCTGGCGGCGCGCATCTCGCTCATGAACCAACTGGCGGATATCTGCGCCGCTTATGAAGCCGATGTTGCGGAAGTGCGCGAAGGGATTGCGGCGGACCATCGCATCGGCCCCACCTTCCTCTTCCCCGGCATTGGCTTTGGCGGACAGGGGCTGCCGCGCGACCTGGCGAGTTGCATCAAACTGGCCCGGGAAAAAGACCTGGAGTGCGACCTTATCGAGGCGGTGCAGAAGGTGAATGAGCGGCAGCGGGAGAAATTCCTACTGCGTATCCTGGATTACTTTGGAAGCGCCATCGCAGGGAAACGCATCGCCATATGGGGGGCAAGTTTCAAGCCGCGAACAGACGACCTGCGCGGCGCGCCCGCCCTTTATTTGATTGATCGCATTCGTGAAGCCGGCGCCCAGGTGGTGGTCTTTGATCCCACCGCATCCAAGAGACTCGGCGATATTTACGGCGATACCATCGAGATCGCAAACAAATATTATGACGCGCTGGAAAGCGCAGATGCGCTCGTGATAGTGACGGAATGGAACGAGTTCCGGCGTCCGGATTACGAGCGCATGGGAAGACTGATGCGGGAACGGGTCATTTTCGACGGGCGCAACCTCTACACCCCGAAGGTCATGCAGGCGCACGGTTTCAAGTACTTCAGCGTGGGACGGCCGTCGGTCTAGTACCGACAGTTCCAACGATATTCAGTACAACAGGCGCAGGGCGCGATTGCCTGAGAAAGAAGGACGCGAATGGAAATAAACACGGAAGACATCGGCTGCAAATGCATGCCAACAATGGTCACCATCACCCCCCGCATGATAATGAATTACGCGGCGGGGATCGGCGATCTCAATCCCTGGCACCTGGATGACACGCGTCCAGAAGGCATCATCGCGCCGCCGATGCTTGTCGTCGCTTTGACCTGGCGAATTTCCTCCGATTTTCCAAATGGCTGGCCCGGCCTGAAATCCAACCCGGAAGCCGTCGCCCGACAGGTACATTACACCGAGATGATCGAGTGGTTTCGCCCGATGCTTCCCGGAGAAGACCTGCGTATCGAGGGGGAAGTCAGTGCAATCCTGCCGCATCGCGCGGGGGCGCACGTGATTCTGGAATATCGGGCCACGGACCGCGCCGGCAATCTGGTTTTCATCGAACGCACGGGCGCGATGATGCGCGGCGTTTCGTGTTCCGGTGGAAAACGGTGCAGGGATCCCTTTCCGCCCGACCCGCCGGATCTCCGGGCAAACGACGGACCGTTGTGGGAACAAATCACCCATATCGGGCCACTTGCTGCGCATGTTTATGACGGATGCGCCGATATCCATTTTCCCATCCATTCCTCCGCAGCCTTCGCGCGCATGGTGGGACTTCCCAATCCCATTTATCAAGGCACCGCCACCCTGTCCCATGCCTTACGGGAAATCATTCAACAGGAGGCTGAAAACGATCCCCGGCGCGTGCGGGCGCTACGCTGTCGTTTCACGGGAATGGTGCCGTTGGACAGCAATATCACCGTGCAGGCATTGGCGCGTGTCAATCGCGGGGATGTCCAGGACATTCACTTTAAGGTGCTCAATGCCGCTGGTAAAGCCGCCGTCCGCAATGGATGCGCCACCATCGTCGTCTGATATCCACTGGTCGGTATTCGGCAATCCCTGACACCGCAGGAGCGGTGTCACGAGAGGTAGAGAAACTGCTCGGTATTCGGCAATTCGTCACACCGCAGGAGCGGTGTCACGAGGGGCGCAGATTTTGTGCGCATCACTCCGGCCATAATAATAAAAATGCGATCTCATTGCAGAGCCACACGGGATAACACCGGGTCAAAATACACGGAGGAATTCCGCTTTTTGGGTGGTTTTAGGGTATGATTGGATGTGGGCATGGCGCAGGCGATCAATTTGTTACTAAAGGGCAATCCAAATACCAGGCAGAGGTTCCATATGCGTATCGGTCTTGCGCTGAGAAAAGTGTGCCATTCAGCGGCATACCTCGTTACGATTGTTGTGTTTGCTGTTGTGGCGCCGGCCGCTGCCGATGACCGAAAAGTATCGCGCACTGAAATTGCGGATATTCCCTGGAAGCCTATCGTCGCTGCGCCGAAGGTTATCTACGGGGAAGATGATCGCCTGGACCTGTATCAAGTATCCGACCCGGACATGCGCCAGTGGGCCGCGTCCACCTGTGCGCTGATTCGGACCACCCGGATGCTCCGCCAACCCGACGGCTCCTATACGCTGTCGCCCGGCGCCTATACCCAGTTTGGACTGCCGGCGTGCCCGGAGGAACCTTTTGGGGATCAGCCTGTGGCCGCGTTTTGCAGCGGGTTCATGGCGGGACCGGATATCATCGTCACTGCGGGACACTGTTACAGCACGTCTGACTTGCTCAACACCTATTTTGTCTTCGGTTTCGTCATGCTGAACGAAAGCACGGCGGTATTGACGTTTCAAGAGGATCAGGTCTACT
>CAZLII010000208.1:0-7438 GCA_964559065.1 uncultured Nitrospirales bacterium
GCCGAAGTACCGCGCGCCGTCCTTGCGGTAGCGCCGCACCACCGTCACCCGGGGAAACGCCTCGCGCGGGTCAATCCGCAAACTGATGTAGGTTTTGTCGTCTTTTAACCGGACGTTGTAGCGCGGGCGGTGCTCCTTAATCAGGCTGTTCTCCAGGAACAGCGCTTCTTTTTCTGTCGCCGTCACGAGAAACTCGATGCGGGCCACGCGTCGCATGAGAAATTTCACGCTGTAACGCGAATCGCTCTCGTTCAGGTAGGTGCGGATGCGCGCGCGCAGATTCTTCGCCTTGCCGACATAGATCGGCCGGTCCTTCTCGTCGCGCATCAGGTAGCAGCCGGGGGCCAACGGCGCCTGGGCCGCGTCAAATGAAGCCAGAAACGCGCCCGGTTCCCGGGGGGCCGGGGGCATGTTCTTGTCGTCGTTCATGGTGTCATCATAGCATGGGCGAAACTGCGGCGGGAACGCGAGCGGGGCGAAAAAGGACGGAAAGGACAAAAGGGACAAAAGGGACAGGAGGGGCAGGAGGGACCACGCCGCGCAACCGACCGCAGGTCTCCTTGGCGTCAAATCCTGATGGGTTCCGCTGCGCTGCACCGACCCTGCAATTCCACATTCCGCATTCCGCATTCTCAAGTCTGCCGGATTCCATGGCGCCGCGCGCAATTTTACCCGCCCACCGTTGATGATGATCAGAGATTTTCCAATGCTTCGGCGCATTTTCGGACGTACTCGTCCTGCGCCGGGGTGACAGTGATGAAAGGCAGGGGCGGATGCGCCGATGTGATCTGCGCGGCGCCTACGCGCCAGGCGGCGCGGGCTTCTTCCACGCGACCGAGCGCATGCAGCGTCCTGCCAAGCCAATAGCGAACCTCTGCGTCGGTGAGCCGGTACTGCGCGCCAACTTCCAGGTTTTCGGGATAGGTGAGCGCGCGCTGGAAATCCGCGAGCGCGGCATCCAGGCGGCCCGCATCGAAATGGCCCCGGCCGCGCGCCAGGAGCGCCGCCACAAAGATATCGTGCGGCTTGGTCACGCCTTCCCAGTTGGAGAATCGGGCGACGCTGAGCAGGTCTATACAGTCGTCATAGCGCCTTTCGGCGTGATACGCCTCGGCCAGCCACAGGACGATGTCGTAGCGCGGCGACGGCTCCTTGGGCATGCGCTCGATAAGCGCAATGGCTTCGGAGCGCCGATCGAGCGCGGTGAGGATTTCCGCCAGTTCGCGGTGAGCGATCTGGTCGGTGGGGCGGAGTTCCGTCGCGCGGCGATACGCCTCGACCGCGTCTTCCAGTTGGCTCTCCTTCTTCCACGCATGCAAGCCAATCAGGCGCCACGCCACGCCCAGCGCGGGGTCGCGGTCCACGGCGGCGCGCCAATAACGGAGCGCATCTTGCAGACGCCCCCGCGCCGCATGGGCATGGCCCAGCAGCAGATGCGCGCGCGCATCATCGGGCCGCGTCTGCACGGCGTACTCCAGCGCTGCGAGTTCCTCCGCACGCGCCGGAAACACCGGCACATCAGGCAACGCCGCCGCACGGTCAAGCGCGGCCTGGGCGAGCACGGTGTCCCCGGCGCGCGCCGCATAATGGGCGAGTTGGTAAGAGGCCAACGGACTGCACAGGAACGGCGCATCCTGTGCCATGCAGGCGGCGTCCAATAATCGTGCGGCGTCTTTTTCCAGCCCCAAATCCGCCAGGACCGCCGCACATTCCAGCAGCGTGAATTCTTTTTCCCCGGCCAATGCGTCCAGAGAGGTGAGGAATTCGCGCAATGCGCGATCGCTTTGCAGCGCAACGACCACGCCCGCGGCGAAATCGAGCGGGTCCTGCGCCACGATGAACGCCGCATCGCGCGCCGCCCCCTCCGTGTCGCCCGAGGCGCGCCGCGCCAGCAGCCATTGCACACGGTTGCGGTCATCACGCGGTGCATGCGCCGCGGCTTCCGCAAACGCCCCGACGGCCGCCGCGTAATCCCCCTGGCGCGCGCGGGCGCGGCCCACGAGATTCATGCCCAGCGCCTTCGCATCCAGCGCGGCGACGGCCTTGTAGCCGCAGCGCACGGCCTCATCCCAATCGCCCTGTTGTAATCGCGCCACGCCCAACCAATACCACGCTTCGCCCCATCCCGGGTCGCGCCGGACGGCGATGCCGGCGTGTTCAGCGGCGGTCGCCCAGTCGTCGGCTTCGATGTCGAGCGCGGCCAGCGCAACGCGCGTGCGGACATGATGCGGATCAATCGCCAGCGCCGCTTCATAGGCCGCGCGCGCCGCGGCGGGGTTGCTCTGGCTGTCGAGCAGATACGCCTCCAGATATTTTTCCTCGGCGGTAGGCTGACCGTCGTCCCGCGCGGGCGGACGTCTCAAGTCTGGCGGGTCCACGTGCGGGATATCGAGCGGGGTTTCGTAGTCGAGCAATGTTGTTCCATCGCCCGCCAGCAATTCGATACGAATGGTTCCTTCCGGCGGCTGTTGCAGCACGATGGTTTCTGTCTTTTCCGGCGACAAGTCGCGCCGTTCATGTAGGAGTTCCCGACCCTGCTGCGAAAGGCGGCATGTCGCGCCGGGAAACGCGCCGGTGACGGCGATCCGCAGTTCCAGCGCGCCGTCGCCGCGATGAACCTGCACCGCGGCATCGCGCGTCGCGTATTCAAAGCCGTCGCCGAGGCCGCGCACGGGGTACCAGTACTCCCGCCACGCGATGTCCTGGCGCGGACGCAGCATGCCATAGTCGGCCTGGGTGAGCAAGGGTCCGCTCTGCACCTCGATATAGGGCGCACCCTGCGGGCCGGCGTCGGAAAGCGCCATCTGGCTGACGATGCCGAAGTCGTCCTGCCCCCAGGTCCATGCCTTCTTGCCTTTGAGCACGTGGTGGTTGGCGTGGGAAACGATGCCCCGGTCCGCGTCCACGTCATACGCACCGAAGAAATCGAAGACGCACTCATAGGCAAAGATCGAACTCATGGTGTCGTAGTTCTTGAGCCAGGACAGGTCGCGGCCTTCGTGGACCGGCCACCGGAAAAATGTCGTCCCCGCGTGGTCCGTGCCGAGTGTCATGGGATAGATGAATCGCGTGCCGGGCCGGTTGGGGAATGCGGTGCAGTTCCAGAAATAATACGGATGCACGCCGTCGGCAGGGTTGCAGATGCGGATTTCCTCGTCCAGATACGCCTTGCCCGGATGCAGCGTGAGCCGCACCGACCACCGCGTGCGGAACATCTTCTCCGTGTTGCTCACAAAAAGCGTGGCCGACCCGTCGCTGTTCTCGCGAACCGTGCAATCCACCGGCGAGAGGATGGTGACCGTGTGGCCCTGCGGGCCGGGATTCCATTCGATGCCGCCGCCGATCCACGCGCCCCGCATCGCGATCAACGCGGGCTTGATTTCGTTGTTGGTGTGGAACATTTCGACGCCGGCGACTTTGTCAAGAACGGAATGCACGCGCCCGCCCAGTTCCGGCAGACAGGTCACGCGGAGGTATTCGTTTTCCAGGACGAGCGCCTTGTAGCGCCGCATCACGGAGTCCTTGGCGATGTGGTCCTGCCGGGTATAGGGGTAATAGATTGCGCCTTCATAGGCCGTAAAGACCGGGTTCTCATCGTCATACCATGGATACGTGGGCAGGTCAAGGAAGCCTTCCCCCACACGCGCCCGCTCCTGCGGCGCGTCGGCATCCGCGCTTGCGCAGGCGATCAACAGCGTAGGGACCAACAGGGACGCAATAGACGTGAACGATGCAGACATGGCCGTTTCCTTCCAGCAGTTGCGCACAAATCATAATCGTCCCTATCGCCAAAACCAAGTGCACTGCCGTCATGTCGAAAACAAAAATTATCGGACTGGCGCTTGGGCAATTTCCAAGGGTGCCGCTGGTATGCATCAGACCCCAATCGCTGGAGAATGCGGCCTATTATGCAATGTGATACAGCGCCTTGCTGTTGCGCTTGGGGAGTGCCATCAAGAAGTTGAATCCATCCGTCGCTTCAAGTGAGATATGGGTGGCGGTTGTGGCATAAGCAGAAGCGCGTACGCAAAAAAAACCAACGCGAAGGGATCGCTATTGGGGCTGGGCCTGCCATATGGCGGTTCCTTCATGATTGTCAAATTTGATCCCTTTCGGCATCCTGTGTTATCCTCAAACGCTACTGTAATCGTCAAAGCGCAGGCAAAAAAAGTCCAGTTGAATAGCCCGTTTTCAGGTGACTGTAACCCCCAGAATTAAAGTCAATTTACAGTCAAGCAAAAAGCAATATCAATGAATATGCTATTGCAATCATAATTACTTGGAAAAGGGGCACTTAAAAAAGTCGGGGCGTAGCGCAGCCCGGTTAGCGCACTTGACTGGGGGTCAAGGGGTCGCTGGTTCAAATCCAGTCGCCCCGACCATTTTTAAGTTATTGTCACAAAAGCAGTTATATCTAGCCTGTTTCACCCATTTTTATGCGGCATGGCCGCAAATATAGTCGTTTCTCTTGGCTTTTGGTGGGTTTTGTGATATGAATTATGCACTTGGCCACTCGACTATACCAAAGGAAGTTTTCCATGGGAGTGAGCACATTGAAGTTACCCCCATTTTTTGGGACAGTTGGATAAGTAAAGATTTTGCCGCTTGAACAGGTGGCAAGGCATGTGGAGAACTTATTTCGCTCTGCCCGGAATTTCACTCCTGAGGTCTTTTTTGTGAATTCCTTATGCCAATGAACCAACCATCAAAAGCCCACGGGTATCAAGTGAGGGAACCGCTGCGGACCGATGGCATCTTTTGCGCGGTGAAAAGAAGGGAAATTCGCTTTCCTTCTCCTCACCCGACGAAGCAACGCATTGATTCACAGGCTTTCGATCCATTATGCTTTCCCGCATCAGTAAAGGAAAGAGGACAGCGTGCTTTTTTTCACGCGACCGTCTTTACTTGGCGACTATGTGCGTAAGCAGCCACAATGGCAAACCATATCTCTTTTTTGGAGGACCAGTGACATGAATGAGAAGCAATGGACGCGGCGGGCTTTTCTGGCCGCCACGACGACCACGGCCGCGGCCGTTATCACGGGCTGCAAGACCAACACGGCAAAGGTCGTGCCCCGAAAACTGTCCCCGAATGAAAAAATCAACGTGGCCGGCATCGGCGCAGGCGGGAAAGGTTTGGGCGACATCATGTCGTGCCGGCAGGAGAACATTGTGGCGTTGTGCGACCCCGACTGGAAGCGCGCCGAGGAGGCCTTCTATAAGTTGCCGAACGCGAAGCAATACAAAGATTATCGGAAGATGCTGGACGAGATGGGCAAGGAAATTGACGCCTGCACCGTCTCGACGCCCGACCATTCGCACGCCCCCGCCGCTTATCTGGCGATGAATCTGGGCATACATCTCTATGTGCAGAAGCCGCTGACGCATACCATCGCCGAGGCGCGGCTGCTCGCCAATGTGGCCAAGAAGACGGGGGTCATCACGCAGATGGGCAACCAGGGCCACTGCGGCAACGGCGTCCGCGAACTCTGCGAGATGCTTTGGGCCGGTGCGATCGGCGACGTGAAGGAAGCGCACATCTGGACCAACCGCCCCATCTGGCCGCAGGGCATGGCGGAACGCCCGCCGAAGCAACCCATTCCCGAAACGCTGGACTGGGACCTCTGGCTCGGTCCCGCCGCCTTCTGCGAATACAACGAGGCGTATGTGCCGTGGGTGTGGCGCGGCTGGTGGGATTTCGGCTGCGGTGCCATCGGCGACATGGCCTGCCACATCATGGACCCCGCCTTCTGGTCCCTGAAACTCGGCGCAGCCGAGCATTTTACCATCGAAGCAATCGAACAGGAGGGCATGACCCCGCTCAGCCCGCCGCTGAAATCCGTCATCAAGTACGAATTTCCGGCCCGCGCCGACATGGGGCCGGTGGATGTGTACTGGCACGACGGCGGCCTGATGCCGCCCCGGCCCGCGGGCGTGCCCGAAGACCAGAAACTCGGCGACGGCAACAACGGGTCGCTGTTCATCGGCACGAAGGGCATCCTGACTGCCGGCGAATACGGCGGCGCGGCGCGCCTCTTGCCCGATGAGATCATGAAGGATTACCAGAAGCCGCCGCAGACCATCCCGCGCGTTCCGGGCGAAAGCCCTTATCGCAACTGGCTCGACGGCATCAAGACCGGCGAGCAGCCCGCGTCGAATTTCTCCTATGCGGGGCCGCTCACCGAAGTTGCCAACCTCGGCAACGTCGCCCTGCTCGCGGAAAAGAAAATCACCTATGACGTGAAGCAGATGCGGATCACGAACGACGCCCGCGCGAATGCGCTGCTGAGCAAGGAATACCGGAAGGGATGGGAACTGCCCGTCTGAGTGGTTGACTGGAAGGAAAGAGAGAAGAGACCCCGCCTTCGGGCGGGGTTTTTTGTTTTTGGGGAAACGCCGCAACGGAGCAAGGACAGCAAGGACAGCAGGGACGGCAAGGACAACAAGGACGGCAGGGACAAAGGGACGAAGCAGCAAAGGGAAAAAAGAGAAGAAAAGAAGAAGCACAGGCTTTTTTGTCGGACAAGTCGGACGGGTCGGACGGGTCGGACAAATTGGACAATGCGACAGAGCCATGCCAGATCAACACCTCAATTTTCTTTCCGCCGTCCGACCGGTCCGACCGGTCCGACTGGTCCGACTGGTCCGACACGTCCAAAGACTTGCCGCCTCTTCCGCATCGACGGGCTGGATTCGCGGGGGCGCTGCGGGCCGCGTCTGCGTGTTCGTTGGGCGGCGCGCTTCCGGCGGGACGCGCCGGGAAGAAAGGGCGGAAACGATGCGGAATCACTTGAGAACCTGGCATCGGGCGGCGGCATGGCTGCCGGTGTTGTTGTTGACGGCATGGGCGGGCGCGCAGACGGTGGAAGTGTCGAACCCCTCCTTTGAGGAGGGCGCGGACACTCCGGCGGGATGGACGCTGTCCGGCGGCGAGGGCGCTTGGATCACGGATGCGGCGGACGGCGCGCGCGCGGTGTCGGTGACGGGCGGGGGCCAGCCGGGAACCAGTAACTACTGGTATTCGGCGGACCTGCCCTTCGAACCATTCACGACCTATGAATTGCGCTTTCAGGCGCGGCGCGTGGATGGCGGGTCGAGCGGCTGCGCCATCAGCGGGCCGGTCTTTTGCAACCGCGATCTGGGCGGGCTGACGCAGGAATGGCAACCTTATTCATCCATCTTTGTCACGCCGGATGAGATGCAAACCGGCCAGCATTGGGTTCGCTTCGGCCAATGGGAAATGAAGGGTACGGTCGCCTATGACAACATCTCGGTGGTGCGCGTTGCGCCGGTGCATCGCCACGTCAACGGCCTGACGCTGGGGGAAGGCGAGCGCGTTTCCGGAAATCGGTACGAGTTCACGGCGCCCCTGCGCAGCACCTGCGCCAATTACGCGCGGACGCTTGCATATATGGGCTGCTTTTTCAATACCTATCGCC
>CAZLII010000209.1:0-7416 GCA_964559065.1 uncultured Nitrospirales bacterium
GAAGTGCGCAAGAACTTCGCCGACGATGTGGAGGTGTGCACCGGCGGCCACGCGCCGGTGGAGCATGGGGCCGACTTCGGCATGCAGTGCAAACTCGCGGCGGAATTCGGCGCGGGCGTGCGCATCACGAACGAAGGCAGCGATTACCGCGCGAATTTCTCGCTGACGCGCTGGGTGGCCTCGGCGGGACGCCAATACGGCGCCCATTTCAGTTTCGAGCCTGCCGGCGCGGTGGACCCCAACGGCGTCATCGCGCGCATCTACAACGCCACGGCCTCGGGCGCGCGCGGACTGCACTTCTACTACCCCAACGTGTTCGGCAACGACGCCGCGCGCGACAACTGGGTGCGCTGGAGCAGGCATTTCCGACAGCGCGCGCCGCGCACGGAAATCGCCGTGTACTACCCGCAGACCCATATCACCCTCCACGGCAACGAGTTCCTGCCGCATGCGCAGCGCCTGCGCGACTATTTTGATTTCGGCTACCGCAGCGATGACCAGATCGCCGACGGCGGACTGGACGACATCGGCGCGCTGATCCTGCTCTGGGGAAATACCTCGGAGGCGGCCACTTGGGCCGCGATTGCCGACTGGGTGCGCCGGGGCGGGCTGCTGTGCTACGCCGACGGCATCGGGACCTTGCGCACGGTGGAAGGCGACACCGCGCCGCACGCGGCGTTGCTGGGCGAAAACGCGGACCCTGGCGCGGGGCGCGTAGCGAGATTCGCGGGCGACGCCGACAACGCGGACTATCGCGCCTTTCTCGCCCGCGAACTGGCCCAGGCGCCGGAACTCTCCAAGGCGACCCGGCGCATGGTCGCCGCCGACGGCCGCGACGACCATGTCTACGTGACCTTGTCCGGCCCCCGGGAACTGCTCTGGCTCAACTACTCCCCCAGGCGGGTCACCCGCGCCGACAAGACCCTCCCGCCCTATTCCATCACCGCCACCCGAATCCCCCGCCGCTGATCCGTTCCAGGCAGCCGGAACAACCCGGCGCGTGGACTCAAGAGGGGGCTGTTATCCCTGTGCATCGGCGTTCACCCCCGCTTCCATACAACACACGTGACCACGAGGTCATCGTTATTCAGGATTGACTAACTATTGCCGAAAAATACCGTCCCCTACAACATTTCCTGTTGTCACAAATCATTGCACATCAATGACTTGGCAACGAACCACAGAATTGGCATAAAACATGCGTCATATCCAGTGGCGCATGTGTAACAAACGCAAATTGTGTCTCATAAAAAAGGAGGGGAGGTGAGAGAATAGTATGAAAATGGGCAAAACATGTTTAATGACAGGACTCGTCATCACGGCGATCCTCATCGCCCCCACCGCTTCAAGCACACGGATCTTTACGGGTGCATTTGACGGTTGGGTCTGGGACGCCGGCGAAAACGATATGCAAGGCGACTGGGTCTACGTGTCGTTAGCGGCAAAGGCGGTATTCGATTGGACATTGGACGGTAAACTCCAGGTGGTTCTGACGAATACCTCCAGTGCAGACGTAGTAAGGCCACTCGAAGTATTGACAGCCGTGTTTTTCGGTTTGGACGAAGGTATCAGTCTCACCCCGATTTCGGCCCTGCTCACGGAGGGAAGCGAAGTGCTGTTCGCTCCGAGTGGATATGAGAATGACCCTGATGTTGGAGCGGAATGGGCGTATCTTGATTGGATTCCGAACTTTGTACCGCCGTCAGGCGATCTCACCAATCGGGGGATTAGTAGCGTCGGGTTTGACCCATTCGGGCCAAATGATCGGTTTGACAGGTCTCGTAATCTCCAGGGACCAGATGCTCCGGATGGGCTGCAGTATGGGATTACGTCCGCTGGCGATGATCCCAATCTCGGCAATGATAAAGTCACAGGGTCGGATGCGCTGATTAAAAACTCGGTGACGTTTCTGTTTGCCAGCCAGCTATTCGATCTTAATCTCATCGAAAACGTGTGGTTCCAGTATGGCACAGGAATATGTGAGCCATCGTATCCGGGAGAAATCTGGGTACCCGGTGGCCCCGATCCCACGCCACCGGGAGAACCCGTTCCGGAACCGGCGACGGTGTTCCTGGTAGGGTTGTCGCTGCTGGGGCTTGTCGCGCGCAAGCGGTGGATGTCGTAGCAACGAGCGGCCTGCGATTGTTTTTTACGCCGCTCCTGAATGAGAAGATTCGGGAGCGGCTTCTTCTTTTTTCCGGCCCGCCTCCGCACCCGTCGGCGTCACTTGACGCAAGCGTCTGTAGTCCGTAGGGTGGGTGCAGCGCAGCGGAACCCACCATGCTCCCCGCGCAGCCGGCTTGAAGCCGGACGCCGCTCCGGCGTAGGCTAGTGTTCTCAGGCATGATCTGGAAAGGAGCAGCGCATGAAACGTCAATCTGAGAATCATTGCCGGCGCATACGGCGACCGGCAATGGCGTGGGCGCCCGCGCCGCCGTGCGGCGCGGCAACGGACCTGGGCCGGCTCGGCGCGCAGAGTTACAGTTTCCGCAACTTCGATCTCGCCGGAACCTTCCGGTGCATGAAGGAACTGGGCCTGCCGCTGATCGAATACTGCGCCGTGCATTTTCCGCCGGATGCGGCGCATCCCGATTTCCCGCAGGTGAAACAGGCGATCCGCTCCGCGGGGCTGTTTGCGCCCTGCTTCGGCGTGGAGGGCTTCTCGGCGGATGCCGCCGCAAACAGAAAGAAGTTCGTCTTTGCCAAGGCGCTGGGGGCGACGATTCTGACGGCCGACCCGGAACCGGACGCTTTTGACAGTCTGGATGCGCTCTGCGAAGAGTTCCAGATCAAGATCGCCATTCACAACCACGGTCCCGGCGCGCGCTATGACAAGGCCAAGGACACGCTGGACGCCGTGAAGGGGCATCATCCATTCATCGGAACATGCGTGGATACGGGCCACAGCATCCGGTCCGGCGAAGCGCCGCACGAGGTGATCGAAATGCTTGGCGACCGCGTGCATTCGCTGCATCTCAAGGACTGGATTCACGGCGGCGAGGAACAGATCGTCGGCGAGGGCGACCTCGATCTTGCCCAGGTCGTCAGCGCCCTGAACGCCATCCATTTCTCCGGTCCGATCATCATGGAGTACGAACTCAGCCCGGACAATCCCGTTCCGGACATGATCAAGGGCGCGGAGAACTGGCGCAAAGCGGCGGGTCTGGGGTGAGCAGGCGCGCGGGGCGGACAGGTCGGGTCGAATGAGCGCGGGAGACGCCATAGACGGCCGACAAGGGGTGAATTCCCAGCCGGGGCGACAGCCATGCGCGCTGTCGCTGCGCCCGGCGCACGGGCGCGCGCGGGAACCCTGGTCGCTGCAACTCGATGAGGGTATCCTGACGCTGCTTACCCCCGACGGGCGCATCGTGATGATGCTGCCGTGCGAGGAAGCGGCGCTGCACATGCGCTTTGACTGGGACCTGCTGCGCGGGCGGACAGTATCCTTCTGGGTCGTGGAAGGATTAAAGGCGCATCAATTCCAATGCGATAGGCGGCAGTTGGCGCAATTATTGGCCTGGCTGCCGCAGAAGGACCCGCAGATCGTCGAACGCGAGGTCCGCTATTACGGCGTGGCGATGGTGTTGATCGGCGTGGCGCAATTGCTCTTTCCACGATTCTACCACTGGGGTTGGGGGCTGGCTTTTGTGTTCCAGGGGCTTCTGGCCGTATTGCTGCCCCGCCGGGCCATGTTTGCCATCAACGCCCTATTGATGATGTCGGGCGGACTGGCGCTCCTGTTCTGGCGTTTGACGTCCGCGCCCGCCGATGGCGAGATGCTTCAATGGACCTTGTTCATGCGCACGGGCATGGGCGGCCTGTTGCTGCTGTGGAGCGTTCAGCAGAGCGCCCTACTCGGCGCGAACCACCGGCTGCGCGTCGCGCGGCGTCGCCGCAGCGTTGATGACGACGAAGACTGGCAGCCGTCCCCCGTGGTGCGCAAGGTGTCGTGGATGGTGGGCGGGCTGTCGTTGTTGTTGCTGTGCCAGGTGGCGGGCCTGTTCATCCAACACTGGCTTGGGAGCGAATCGCCGCAATGGCGCGACTGGGTGCTCAGCCTGACCCTGGCCACCCTGACGCTGGGGGCCTTGGCAGTCTTGCGGTTCCGCACGCACGCCGCCTACCTCGAAGCGCGCATCGCGGGCCAGATGACCGTGGTGATCCTCATCACCTACCTGGCCGGCGTGCTCATCGCGCACACGGAAGGCAGTCTTCCATTCCCCGTGGACATTCTCTGGCTGGGCTTGTTTGCCCTCGGATCGTTGTACCACTGGATCGCGATCATCGTGTTTGTGCTGATGTTCAACAGGTGGTTTTCCCGGGCGGTGGACCGGGAGATGGAGGAATCGGGCGAATAGTTGCCGGCGCAGCGCTTGGCAAACGCGGGCCGGTGTTTATATAATGATGTTTCCCAGCGGATGGAACGAAACAGGTTTGTGCCAATACTGAGGAGGGATAATCATGGCGAAGAAGACGGTAAATGTGGCGATGATCGGCGGCGCGTTCATGGGGAAGGCGCACAGCAACGCGTGGCGCAAGGTCGGCATGTTCTTTGATCCGCCGGTGCAGCCGGTGATGAAGGTCATGTGCGACAAGGACCCGAATGCGCTCAAGAACGCGGCGCGCTACGGCTGGGCGGAAACCTCGATGGACTGGCAGAAGGTCATTGCGCGGCCCGACATTGACATCATTGACATCTGCACCCCCAACTTCCTGCATCCGCCGATCGCAATCGCGGCGGCGAAGGCGGGCAAGGCCATCGTGTGCGAGAAGCCGCTGGCCAATACGCTCAAAGAGGCCAACGATATGCTGGCCGCCGTGAAAAAGGGCGGCGTCAAGCACATGTGCGGTTTCTCCTATCGCTTCGCGCCCGCCGTGCAGACCATCAAGGGCCTGCTGGAAAAGAAATTACTCGGCGACATCTTCCACTTCCGCGCCGCATACCAGCAGGACTGGATCGTGGACCCCGATTTCCCGATGGTCTGGCGGCTGAAGAAGAAGCACACGGGTTCGGGCGCGCTCGGCGACATCGGCGCGCACATCACCGATCTCTGCCAGTTCCTCGTGGGCGATGTGGCGGAAGTCGCCGCCGCAACGGAAACCTTCATCAAGAAGCGCGTCGTGGCCGACAGCGACACCGGCGCCTGGGCCGCCAAGGGCAGCAAGAAGACGAAACGATACGACACGGTGGACGTGGACGACGCGGCGGTCTATATCGGGCGCATCCGGGGCGCGAACACCCTGGCCACCTTCGAGGCGACCCGCTTCGCGCCCGGACGCCGGAACTACAATTGCATCGAAATCTACGGCAGCAAGGGTTCGGTGATATGGAACCAGGAAGACATGAATTACTTCCTCTACTTTAACCGCGCCGATCCCGACCTGCTGCAGGGCTTCCGCAGGGTGCAGGCCTGCGACATCGGCCACCCTTATGTCCACGCCTGGTGGCCGCCGGGACACACCATCGGCTACGAGCACCTGTTCGTCCATGAAATCTACGAGTTTCTGTGTGGCCTGAATAGAAAGAAGGTCAATTACCCGACCTTCGAAGATGCCGTGAAATGCCAGAAGGTGCTCGACGCGGTGGAGAAGGCTGCGCAGAACCGCAGGTGGGTAAAAGTGTGAAGGGACCGGCCGCGAGGCCGTCGCAATGGAAGAGGCATGCCGCGGGGACGCGCCGACACCGCGCGCCCCGCGTGACACAACGCGGAGGAAAAACGCAATGAAACTGGGTCTTCTGACAGTGATGTTCAGCGACAGGCCGCTGAAGAAAGTGCTCGAAATGATCCGCCCGCTCGGTTTGCAGACGGTCGAACTGGGCACGGGAAACTACCCCGGCGCGGCGCACGCGCCGCTCAAGGAACTGCTCGCGTCCAAGCCCAAGCGCGAGGAACTCAAGGCGCTGCTGAAGGGCGAGGGACTCAGCATCAGCGCGCTCAGTTGCCACGGCAACTGCCTGCATCCGGACAAGGCCTTCGCCAAGGCCAACCAGGCCGTGCAGACGGCGACCATCAAACTCGCCAAGGAACTCGGCGTGAAGGTGGTCATTGACTTCTCCGGATGCCCCGGATCCGACCCCAAGGCGACCAAGCCCAACTGGGTCACCTGCGCCTGGCCGCCCGACTATCTCGACATCCTCAACTGGCAGTGGGACAAGGTGGTGATTCCCTATTGGAAGAAGCAGGCGAAGTTCGCCCGCGACCACGGCATCAATCTCGCCTTCGAGATGCACCCCGGCTTCGTGGTCTACAACCCCGAAACCCTGCTGCGCCTGCGCAAGGAATGCGGCAACAACATCGGGGCGAACTTTGACCCCAGCCACCTCTTCTGGCAGGGGATGGACCCGTGCGAATCCGCCAAGGCGCTCGCCGGCGCGATCTGGCACGTCCATGCCAAGGATTCCCGCGTGGACCTCGGCAATGCCGCGGTCAACGGCGTGCTCGACACGAAACACTACGGGGACGAACTCCACCGCGCGTGGATTTTCCGCACCTGCGGCTACGGCCACAGCCTCGAATGGTGGAAAGACTTCTTCTCCACCCTGCGCCTTGTCGGCTACGACGGCGCCATCAGCATCGAACATGAGGACAGCCTCATGTCGAGTTGGGAGGGACTGACCAAAGCCATCGCCTTCCTGAAACAGGCCATGATCGAAGAAAAGCGCACCGCCATGACGTGGGCGTGATCAGAATTTCGCTCAAGACCGACGCGGCCGGATTCCACCACGGGAATCCGGCCGCCTTCTTATGACGCCTCACCGGAGGCCGCAGGCGCCAATGGCATCCTGCGCGCAGACGGTTCCGACACTCACCAGGCATAGAGAGAAGGAAATACCCTTCCCCTGATCTCTTGTTCTTGCCGGTCCGGTGCTCAATAGCCCACTGTCGCCAACACCGACGCCAATAGAGCCACCACCACCGCTACCCACAAGAGCAAGCATACTGTATCGCAAACCGCCTGCATGGCTACACTGCCCCTTATGAATAAAGCCTAATCCATGAATTCTGACGAATTATCTCCTTCGCCTGGGGCCATTATAGCACAAATTTCCGAAATTACAAGCAAATTTCTTATATCGTTTCTGCAAAGAATTTGCCTGAAATTTGCATTCATCGAAAATATCGAATTACACGATGGCGGTTGCCTTAGTACTTCAGTTCGTAAATTCGGTGACGTATTTATGTGCTGTCCACAAAGCGCGTCATCGTATTTACGAATACATGAACTCAGCCCCATGCACTAACCCCTTGCATAAAGGTGTCGCCGTTGCAGCACACTTCTTTTTCGCACCCAGGCTATCTGGGGGAGCATGTCGGAGGGTAAAGGGCGCTGACTGACAACGCGGAACCGCGTGCAGAACAAGAGGCATTTGCGAAACATTGAAGCTTATTGACAACAAGATGTTAGATGGCATCA
>CAZLII010000210.1:0-269 GCA_964559065.1 uncultured Nitrospirales bacterium
GCGAGTCGACGCCGTGGTTGTAGAACTGGAACTGGGGCGCGTCTTCGAGGTCGAAGTAGAGGGAGCCAAGTTCGCCGTCGACCTCGAAGGTGTGCTGGTTGTTGCGGCCGCGCGCATAACGCGTGGACTCGAAGGTGGCCAATGCGCCGTTCTTGAAGCGGGCGAGAAAAGCGCAGGCGTCGTCAATGCCGACCGGCTTGCGCGTGCCGGGCTCGTCCTGAAGCGCGCGCTCCTTGATAAAGGTTTCGGTCATTGCGGAGACCTTGTCC
>CAZLII010000210.1:279-7414 GCA_964559065.1 uncultured Nitrospirales bacterium
CAATCTTCACCGGCATCGTCTTGTCCGGCTCGTCCTGCAGTTTGCGTTCCTTGATGAACGTCTCCGTCATGGCGTTGACGCGGTCCACGCCGCCGATGAGCCAGATCGCCGTGTCAATGGAATGCGCGAGCAAATCGCCGGTGACGCCGCTGCCCGCAACGTCTATATCGAGCCGCCAGAGGCCCGCGCCGCCCTGCGGCAGGTCCGGGCTGATGGTCCAGTCCTGCAGGTACTTCGCGCGGTAATGGAAAACGCGCCCGATGCGGCCTTCGTCAATGAGTTGTTTTGCGAGTGATATGGCCGGCACCCGCCGATAGTTGAACCACACCATGTTGGCGACGCCGGCCTTCTCGACGGCTTCGGTCATCTCGCGGCCCTCGACGGCATTCATGGCGAGCGGCTTTTCGCAAAGCACCATCTTGCCCGCCTCGGCCGCGGCAATGGCGATCTCGCGGTGGGTGTCATTGGGCGATCCGATGTCAATGACGTCAATGTCCTTGCGCTCGATCAGCCGCCGCCAGTCCGTCTCCACGCTCTCCCAGCCCCAGTTCTCGGCGAAGGCCCTGACCTTGTCTTCTTTGCGCGCACACGCCGCCTTCAGCACGGGCTGATAGCCCAGGTCAAAAAAGCGGTTCACCTTGAGGTATGCGTTGGAATGCGCGCGTCCCATGAAACCGTAGCCAATCAGTCCGACATTCAGTTTCTTCATTCCCATGCTTCCTTCTCCCTGACGCCCAACGGGCGGTTGTTTCCCGGTATTGCCGCCGCAGCCGCGCTACGCCGTAATCTCAATGCCCTCGCGCCGCGCAATCGCAAGAATGGGCCTTGGGCTGTCGCTCTCCCACTCGCGCATGCCGCAGGCAATCGGCTCGATGCGGTTGTCCGCGTCGGCGGTTGCCAGCCAAAGTTTTTCGACCGTTTCCATGTTTCGATTTTCGTCAAATTCCGGCGCTATCACCACCACGTCAATTGTGTTGCTGGATTCCCGCTTGCGCGGGAATGACGGGTTAAAATGGGGCGTATTGCGAAATTCGTCATTCCCGCGCAAGCGGGAATCCAGAACACTTCGTCCAGTCATTGAATTGTTTGAAACTATCAAGAGTCTCTAACAAAACCCGCTGTGTTCCATCGTGGCACGGGAATCCTCCCCGTGTTTCATTGGCGGGACGCCCATGCCACGAGAGGTTTAGTTAGTGCCTCTAAGTGTGAACGCACTAAAATTTTTCTTAACCGAACACGAAAGCATTCCGCTGAAACGTTCGACTTTCTGTATTTCGATGACGTATTTCACCCGTATTTTTCGTTCAGGATGTCCACGGCTTTCTTGCATTCGGCGGTGACAGCCCAGGCGTCCGGCCAGAAGCAGAGGTCAATGGTCCACCAGTCATGGGGGACGCCGGCGCGGTTGAGTTCGGGCAGTAGCGCGTCGAAATCGAGGATGCCGCCGCCGAAGGGGGCATGCGTGCTGGTTTCCTCGTCGTGGAGCGTGCCGTCCGAATCAATCAGGTGGATGTGGTTGATCTTGCCGCGCAGTTTCTGCGCGAGTTCCAGCGCGCCACCGGGCAGGGTTTCCTTCTGGCCGGGCTGGCGCGCGCCGACCGCCGCCACCATGTGCGCGTGGCAGGTGTCGAACTGTACGCCGAAATTGTCGTCGTTCACCTCGTCCACGATGCGCAGGATGTCCGACGGCTTGTTGAAGGCGAAGCCCGGCTCGAATTCCCAGGTGACATAGACGCCCCTATCGGCGGCTTCGCGCGCGCATTCCTTCCAGGTGGACACGACGCGCTTGCGCGCGGTGTCCGGGTCCACCTGCTCGAAAATCGTCGGCGGCTGCACGGTGTCCACGCGGATGCCGGGGATGCCCATGTCCACGCAGAAATCGAGGTTCTTGCGGAATTCCTGCCGGTACGGCGTCGTGTCTTCGGTGTTGATCAGGCGCTCACCCCAGAGATTCGCCGCCAATCCGGAGAATGCCAACCCCGCTGCGGCGACGCCCTGCCGACAACGCGCGCGGTCTTCGGGCGTTGTCAGGTTGTCGGGATTCGGGTGAATCCCGAAGCCGCCCAGTTCCACGCCGTCAAAGCCGAGTTCCGCGAGTTTCCGCACCACTTCCTCCCAGGGAACGGGACTGTCCGCATAGGGACCAATCGCATACGCCCATGAACCGATGGATATCCTCTTCATGCCTTTCCCTTTCTGTAATCGCCCACTTCGGGGGCATTGGGGTTGACCTCCGGGCCGAAATATCGCAAGAGCACCAGGGGGCATTCCTTGCCCAGGTTCTCAATGACCACGCCTTCGCGCGCCGCCGGCGCGCTGATGAAGACCTCGTCCTCGGTCATCTCGCCGAAACGGATCATGCTGGGGCACTCGAGCGGCAAATCGCCGATGCGGCCGCGGCCCTGGGTGACGATCACGCCCGACGCGCCGTTGTCTTTGAGCGTCATGCGGACGCCCGGCATCACGGTCAGTTCCTTCGCAGAGAAATACTGCCTGCCGTCCACCTTGCCGTAGCAGACCCAACGGTCCACATAGCCCTCGCTTTCCGTGTTGCCGTCGGGGATTGGTTCCAGGTAATGGCTGTCGCGGAAATTCGGGTCGAGGTTGGCATCCCAGTCAATCTGGTCCACGATGAAATCGAGGTCCTGGTGTTTTTCGGGGGGCATGTCCTTGACCAGCAGTTCGCGCGGGACGGGCCGTCCTTCCACGATGGATTGGTACATGCCGAAGACATCGCTGCCCCATTGCGGCTCATAGGTCAGGAGCGATCCCGGCGCGTGCAGGATGCAGGGGCCGACCAGCCAGCCGGTACCGGGGGTCAGCCGGTATGCTTTCGAGTAATCCAGGATGCCGTTGTCGCCCTCGTTCCAGCGTTCGATGCAGCGGCGGATTTCCGCGCGCGTCGTTCCGGGCTCCAACCCGAAGAAGGTGTGCGGGAAGTTGTTGCCGACGAAGTTCAACTGCGGCGGGAAATAATAGGCTTCCGGTTTGCCCTCGCGCCCGACCAGCGCGGCCTGCGCAGAGTTCTGGTGCAGATGGTGGGGAATCGGCCCCATGTTGTCGAAAAATTTGCTGTACACCGGCCACCGCTGATACTTGTCCCAGATTTCCCTGCCGATCAGGTCGCCGCCCAGCGCCGCCACCGCGTCGCGCAGCGTGAAGCGCTTTCCCTCATGCACGGCGTAACTCAACCCCTCGTCGTCCGGCGCGCCTTCGTTGTCCGCGCGCGTGGTCGAGGCGAACCACCGCTCGTCAATGCCGCCGCGATGCGTGCCCAGCGCGTAGTAGTCGCGCGGATGCAATTTCAGCCGGCGTCCCGGCTGCAAAAACGAACGCGGCACCCAATTCGGCGCAAGACGCAAAACGCCCGATCCCGCCTCCAACGCCTGCCGCCCACATGCCGCAACGCCCTCTCCCGTTACTGTCTTCATGGCTGACTCCTTCCTTCAAATGAAAAGCCCTTGACCGGCGCTTTGCCGTTCCGCAACCCATCGCCCCAAAACCCGGCGCTTTGCCAGGGGGATACTCTTTATAGCACCCCATGCGGCACGGCGCAAGTCTCGAATGGCAACCTGAGACGCCGCAGGCGTCCCGCCTTCAGGAATGCGGCGTGGCTGGAATCGTCAGGATAATGATGGTGTCTATCGCATCATGCCGACTTTTTTCCAGGGTCAGTTTCACCTTCTCCGCGGTCTGCTGGAAAGCAACTTCGGTTCCGTTCATGAGCGCGGCGGATGTGATCTGTTGTTCCAGCGGCGGGAGTTCGACCTGTTCGCCGTCCCAGTCGAGCACATGCACATAGACCTTCGGTCCCTTGTGCGTGCTGACGCCCCATTTTCCCGGACGGAACGGGCCGCCGCGCGTGCCGTAGATGCTTTCGCCATTGGCCTTGAGCCACGCGCCGATCTCGCGCAGGCGCTCGACCTGGCGCGGCTCGATGCGTCCGTCGGGCATCGGCCCGACGTTCAGCAGGAGGTTGCCGTCGCCGCCGGCGGTCTGCACGAGTATCCGGATACATTCTTTGAGCGACTTGAGGTTATCATCCGGCTTCCACGCCCACTGCCGGCAGATGGTCATGCACGTTTCCCAGGGCCGTTCGATGTTGAACGCGCCCACCTGCTGCTCCGGGGTGTCGTAATCGCCTGGCGCAAAGCCTTCCTGCGTGATGCCTTCCATACCGCGCCGTCCGCCGCCGACGCGGTTGTTGACAAGCATCTTCGGGTCGAGTTCGCGGCAGAAGCGCAGCAATCTCCACCCGCGCTCGGCGGTCCAGGGCTTCTCCCACTCGCCGTCGAACCACATGCTGTGCAGCGGCCCGTATTGTGTGACAATCTCGCGGAGTTGCCCGTGCATGTATTCCTGGTAGCGGTCCATGCTCGGCGCGACGCCTTCGGGCAGCGCATAGCCAGGTCCGCCCTGAAGCCCCTCGGTGTTGTAGTCCGGCTGATACCAGTCCAGGATCGAGTGATAGGTGCCGAAGGGCAGCCCGGCCTCTTTGCATGCCGCCGACAACTCCTTGAGAATATCGCGCTGGAACGGCGTTGCCGTCATGTCGTAATCGGTCAATGCCGAGTGCCAGATGCAGAAGCCGTCGTGGTGTTTCGACGTGATGACCATGTAGCGCATGCCCGCGTCCTGCGCGATGCGGACCCACTCCTGCGCATCGAATGCAACGGGATTGAACTGTTTGCAGAGTTGGTCGTACTCCTCGCGCGGCACTTGCCTCCCGCGCGACCAGCCGATTTCCGTGCCCTTCAGCGACACCGGCCCCCAGTGGATGAACATGCCGTAGCGCCAGGACTGCCACTTCGCCAGGGATTCCGGGTCGGGGCCGGGGTCCGTCCAGTCAGAAGCGTCGCCTTCCGCCGCCGCGCCAAACGCGACAAGCGATAACAGACACAGAACCAGATTAACGCACATGATTCGTCTCCTTTTCGGTGTACGCGAGTTCGCAAATACCATAGAACCTCTTTGTTGCCAGAAGTATGTTGTTCACGCTTTAGCGTGCCATTGTCCCGCACCCCTCCAGGGTGCCTGGAGTATGTTGTTCACGCTTTAGCGTGCCATTGTCCCGCACCCAGTTGCACATACAAACACGTTCCTGGCGCGATGCTACGGGCAATGAAAAACCTCTTCCATGTTCGCCCACCATTCGCCTTCGGCGCGGTGTTTGACGGGGAATTGACAGGGGTCGGTTTCCTGCCACCATTTCTGCGTGATCGGGTCGGCGGCCATGCGCGCCATGTCGGCCTCGAAGTCATCGCCTACATACTCGAAATAACTGAAGAGATAATACTTGCCGTCATCGAGTTGGTGGAGATAAATCGAGTAATTCCGGATATTGCATTTCCTGATCATCTCCAGCACGCCTGGCCAGGTGTTGGCGTGCAGTTCCTTGTAGTAGGCGATTTTGTCCTCATGCAGGCCGATCACGCTGCCGAAGCGCTGCACCTGCGGCACCTGCCGCGATGCGGCGTGTTGACAGCCCGCGACCAGCACAAGCATGAGAAGCATCGCAAACCATTTCCACGATTGCATGACATATTCCCCTTCATTCGTGTTCGGTTAGGGAAGTTCACAGGGCGTTTATACTCAATGTTTACAAGCAATTCAATGACGGCACGAATTGTTCTGGATTCCCGCCTGCGCGGGAATGACAAAATTATGTAAACGCCTTGCTTTTCCTGTCATTCCCGCGCAGGCGGGAATCCAGAAGACAAAATTCCAACATTAACCGATCACGAATGTATTTTCCTTTCATACGCATTTCCTTTCGTCAGGCGAAAACGATGTAGAGCGCGACCATAATCGTGAACAGCGCCAATGAAACAATTCTGTAGTCCGCCAGGCCGCGTCCTGTTTCGCCTCGGAAGGCCGCCAGCGGACTCGACCAGACGAGCGCATCGCGTTCGGGGCGCGGCGCGTCCGGCAACAACAACGAGACGACCGTCATCACGCCCGCGCAGAGAACCGCCAGGTAGAACCCCGCCATCATGAACGGCACGTTCCATCCCGTCGCCGCTTTGAACCAATCGAGGAGGAAGACCATCAATCCGCACGCGGACCCCGTGACCAGCGTTGCCAATGCGCCGCGCGCGGACGCGCCGCGCCAGAACACGCCGAATACGAACACGACGGTGATTGGCGGCGCGATGTAACAGATGGCGGCGTTGATGCCCTGGAAGACGGTTGGGTAGCGTCCGAGGAACGGCGACCATGCGACGGCCAGTATCATCCCCGCGAAAGTGACAAGGCGTCCGACGAGAATGAGCCGCTGATCATCGGCGTCCGGCCGGAAGCGTTTGTAGAGATCATGGGTGAACAGCGTGGCGGCGGAATTCAGCGCGGCGGATACGGTGCTCATCAGCGCGGCGAGCAGCGCAGCGGCCATCAGGCCCCGCAGCCCCGCCGGAAGAAGCGTGCTGATCATGAACGCATAGACATGCTCGGAACTCTCCGGCGCGCCGGACAGCACGCCGGTGTTGATCAGCGCCGCGCACAGCAATCCCGGCAACACGAAAATGAAAACGGGCAGGATTTTGATGAATCCCGCGAACAACGCGCCCATGCGCGCGTGGTGTTCGTCTTTCGCGCCGAGCACGCGCTGCACGATGGTCTGGTCCGTGCACCAATACCAGATGCCGATGATCGGATAACCCAGAAAGACGGAATACCACGGCAGCCCGGACGGATCATCGGCGGAGCGCAACAGGGTCAACTGCACCGGGTCCACGGCGGCGATCAGGTTGCCCCAGCCGCCCAGCATGAACCAGGCGCTGGCGGTCAGAATCATCGCGCCTGTCAGGAGAATCACGGTCTGAACCGTTTCCGTGATCACCACCGCCATCAGCCCGCCGACGATGGTGTAGAGACCCGTGAGCAAGGCCACGGCGACGATGCTGGTCATTTTCCCGATGCCGAACAGCCCTTCGATCACCACCGCGCCCGCGTATATCGAGAAACCGATGTGCACGAAGATGGCGGCCACAATGGACATCAGCGAGAGCCAGTCGCGGCAGGCGCGGCTGTAGCGGCGTTCGAGGAAGTCGGGCAGCGTCGCCACGCGGGCGCGAAGGTAAAAGGGCGCGAAGAACAAGGCGAGGACAATCAGCGTAAACGCCGCCATCCACTCGAA
>CAZLII010000211.1:0-7399 GCA_964559065.1 uncultured Nitrospirales bacterium
CCACTGGCCCGAATGAATTGCTGCCCCAGTTCACGGAACCGCGCTCCGGGCCGTTTGTGCATTTTCTGCGCGAAGGGCTTGACGGCCCGGCGGACTTTTCCGGCAACCTGCTGATTACGGCGCGGGAGGCGGCGGAATATGTGGTCCGCCAGTGGGCGGCCTGGCTGCAATCCCGCAATGTCCCGCTCACGCCGGGCGTCTTCGGCGGCTCCGGGCAATTCGCCGTTGTGGACCTGGCAGCCACCGTTAACGCGCTTGCCCCGCCTGCAGAACCGCCGACAATCGCACCTGAACCGGTCCCTGTCCCGCCGCCGCCGGCGCCTCTGCCGCCGCCGGCGCCTCTGCCGCCGCCGGTTGCGCTGGAAACGCCCACACCTCCGCCGCCTGCTGTATCGCCCTCCTTTGCGGCGGCAACGCGCATCCCCGGCGAACGGATGGCGGCCTTGTTGATTGGCATCAACACCTACGAGTCACCGCGCCTGACGCCCCTGTCCGCGCCGATGAATGACGTGGCCCTGATGCGGGAGGCGCTGGTGCGCGCGATGGGCGCGGATATCGGCCGCATCATCACGCTTACGGAACAGGCCGCCACTTATGACGGCATACTCAGCGGCGCGCAGCGCGTCGGCCAGATGACTGCCCCGGAGGATGTGCTCCTGCTTTATTTCGCCGGCCATGCGGCGCGGGTGCCCGATCCCATGGGCGATCTGCAAACCGGCACCAGTTACATGCTCTGCCCGCGCGATATGCAGATGACCGGGCAGAACATCCTGCCCATGCGCGCGCTGGCCGAGGCGTTGGCCAAGGCGCCCGCGCGGCGGGTGGTTCTGGTGCTCGAAGCGCTGAACGCCGCCGTCGCCGGGCTGTTCCTGACGCCGCTGGCGGATGCCGGCAAGGAATACGTCCTGCTGGCCGCCTGTGGCGCGGACCAGTTCTCCTTCGAGATGGATTTTCCATTGCCAGACGGAACCTCCGTCCGCCAGAGCGCATTCACCCACTACCTCGTCCAGGGCCTCTATGGCCTTGCGGACCTCTCGCGCGACAACCGCATCACGGCGGCGGAGGCCGTCGAATACGCCCGGATGGAGTTGGACCGCAAGGGACACAGCCAGCGTCCGGAACTGATCGGCCCGGCGGGCAATATCGTTCTGGCGATCACCGCCGCCGAGGAAGGCGCATTGACCACGGCAGCAGCGGCAGCGCAGGCGCTCGCCGCCGCTGCCGAAGCGGCCGCCGCCGCGCGCCCCCCGGCAACCATGCCCCCGCCACCGCCGAAGCCCGAACCGCCAAAAGAAACGCCGCCGGTTTCCCCACTGCCCCCAAAAGAGGAACCAAAGACCGAAATTAAGGAAGAACCCAAAGAGGAGGTTCCTGAAAAGCCCAAAGTTCCGGCGGGACCGCCGAAGAAATGGGCTGTGATTGTCGGTATCAACCGCTATGCCTCGCCCGCGCTGCCGGAACTGCCCGGCGCGGTGAATGACAGCAGGGAAATGCGCGCGCTGCTGGTGGACGCGATGGGCTTCAAATCGGCGGAGGTGACGGTGCTGACCGACGCCAAGGCGACCCGCGAAGCGATTCTCGCCGCGATTCGGACGCTGCGCGAAAAGGCGGGACCGAACGACCTGGTCCTGTTCTATTTCTCCGGCCACAGCGCGATGTTTGCCGTGAGCGGCGCGCATGGCGAGGAACTCGTGCTCTGCTCGCACGACACCCGGCTCATCGAAGACGGCATCAGCCTGCCCTTCCGAGAGGTCATGGCCGCGCTGGCCGACCTGCCGGTCAAACAGCGCGTGGCGATTTTGGAAACCTCACGGGCCGCCGCGGGCGCGGCATCCGTGGAACGGGCCGTCGCCCAAGGCAAGACAAGCCTGCTTCTGGCCGCATGCGATGCCGGGGAAAGCACCAAAGACGCGCGGCTCACCGTCTCCGGGAAGGATCAACTCCAGGGCGCATTCACGTACTTCCTCACGCAGGGGCTGCGCGGCGAAGCCGCCGCGACCAGGAGCGCCGCCCGGCGCATCCCGCTAAACGATGCCGTGGATTACGCCGCGAAAAAACTCGACGAACTCGGCTATGGCCAGAAGCCGCGTCTCATCGGTGAGTCTGCCGACTTCGTGTTGAGCGCGCCAATGAGCGCGGAATAGACCGCATACGGGTCAATGACAGCCCAACGGAGTGCGGAATGCGGTGGGTTCCGCTGTTGCTGCACCCACTCTACATTCCGCATTCCGCATTCCCATGCTATCGTCTTCTGGGCGCGATCAGGGGCGGCGCATCTTCGGGGAGCGTCATTTCTGGTGTGGTGTCGGATTCGATGCGAATCCAGGTCTTGTCCACGTCGAGATTGGGATTGCGCCAGAGCAGTTCCTGGGTGATTTCCTGCGCGTAGATGGGGCTGCTCATGGCAAGCACGTCAATGTCGCCGAATCCGGCGCGGGGGTTGCGGGGCGTGTCAATGACGCGCACCCGGAAGGCGGCGGCGCGGGTGCTGTGGCGCAGGAACTGGATCACGACATTGTCCCTGACAATCGGGACGGTGCGGATGGGGCGTCCATCTTCGAGCACCTGGAGTTTCTTGCCCGCGGCGCGTTTCACGCCGACGATGAACTGCACATCCACATTGAGGGGGACGACGCCGCCGATGCCGATGTCGGTCTTGCCGTCGGCGAGCACGTCGGCGGCGAAATGCAATTCAGGTCCATTCAGGTCGGCGGAGATATAGGTGCGGCCGAGACGCAATCCCTCCAGGAGAGCCGGGAGCGATTTGTCGCGGGCGAAGACATAGGTGACGGGCGCGCCGAGCGCGGTTCTGGGACCGGCGGCATTGCTGCCGCCGACGGCGCAGGCCATGAGGCCGCGACCCAGTTCCAGATCGTAGAAATGGGCGGCCTGTGCATTCGCCGAGGCGGGGGCCAGGTCCGCCCGCGCGGCGGCCGCGGCGATGGAATAGATGAGCCGTCCGTCCTGTCGTTCCAGCAGATCATCGTGCAATTGGTGCAGGCGCAGGGGGGGCGGCGTGCGCCAGCCGCTGTGCCAGACCTGGATGGCATTGACGAAACTCAGGCCCCACAACCAGGGAGCGGAGTTCAGGCACGGGTGGGCGATGGCGAAGATGCCGCCCTGGGCCTGCACGCGGATGCATTCCGCCTGGGCGGCGGGAATGCCGCCCGGGGGATCGGGGAGGGTGCGCGGACCGTAAATCAGCGCATAACCCATGGCGTCATTGCCCCATTCCATGGCAGGGATCAGCACGAGTTTGTCAGAGCGATAGGCGGGGTCATGAATCGCGGCCATGGTGTTGCGGTCTGTGATCGCCAGGAAATCCAGCCCCGCGCGCTCCGCGCGCCGCACCAACTGCGCCACCGTCTCCTCACCGCGGCCATGGCGCGAGTGCGCGTGGAGTTCGCCCCGGTACCATCGGGCCTCCTGGCCGAGGGCGCGCGTGTCAAATGGGAGCGGCGCGCGCCCCGGCACTTCCGCCGCGTTGTAGGGGTCCGTGCCGCTCGCCAGTTCCACCCGGTCTATGGCGAGGTCGCCGTCCGCGTCAAAATCACGCAGGCGCAACGCGCCGCTGGCCCCTTCCAGGAGGCTCACCAGCAGATACGCATCGCGGTCCTGGCGGATTTCCAGGTCGCGAATCTCGGCAAGCACCGGCACTCCCTCTTCGTACACATGCACATAGGCCCGGTATTCGCCGATCGGCAGCCGCGTCTCGCTGTGGCCTTCCGCCGCCTCCACCTGAATTGGGGGGTTGCCGAGAAAATCAATCAGGTCAATGCGTGCCGGAAGGTTATGGCCGAGTACGTCGGTGATATCAATCTCCAGCACTCCCTGTTCCGCAGGCCGCCCCGCCTCGGCGGAAATCGCATCGTCGGCGGCCTTCAGTGGGTCGGGACGTGGCGGCCCGTCCAGCGGCGTTCCCGCGCATCCCGCCAGAACCGCCAGGAACACCATAAATGCCATATGCTTCATGGAAGCCCTTTCCTATGATATATGTTCCTTGCGCCTGCACACACAGGCCACGGCCACACTATACGCAAAATGACGCGCCACGCCAAACGTTTTCAGGACTAAATAACTGCAATTGCCATGCATGATATAAAAATTCGATATATTGACGAAAAATTTACTTGCGTTGTCGAAGCGTCAGGATATATACTTTTTATCAGTAATGTGTACCGGGGCGTGATGTGAGCGCACCGGCGGGGAGAAAGCGGCAGGGTTATGTATGCTGTGGGAATGATGCCGGTGAGATGAGGGGTGTTATTCTGCCGCAATCTTCAGGGCAATGTCTTGTGGGAAATCGGTGGCGTTAGCCAGAAGAGGGAAGGAAGCGAGTGTTTATGTTTACCGACATTGATCTCGACAGCGGCGTGCCAGTGTATGCGCAAATCGAAAACAACATCCAGTTCGCGATTGCTTCCGGGATATTGAAGCCCGGCGATCGGTTGCCGTCGGTTCGGGAACTCTCCGAGCAGGTCAACGTCAATCCGAACACGGTGGCCAAGTCGTATCGTGATTTGGAGGTGCGTGGATATCTTTACACCCGGCGGGGCATGGGTGTTTTTGTGAATAAGGGGATCGAGGCGAAATGCCGCGAGGACTCCCGCAAGCAGATCATTGCGCGCCTGCATGAAGTGATTGGCGAAGCAAAGGCTGCGGGGATGAGCGCCGACGAGGTCAACGAGGTGGTGGCAAAGAGTCTGCGGGTCGAAGGTCCGCCCTACGGTCCGACGCCTTCCGAAGTGCTCCAACTGGCCAAGCCGCGGCGTTCCTCGAAGTAATTCTCCGGTCACCGACGCGCATCAAGGCAACGCAGGCGAGCGAGGTCTGTCTTTCCCTTGAGGATATCCGGGTGCGTGGAAGGGCATGTTCCCGGGATTGCACATCGCGCTGTTAGCGCAGCGCCGTCAATGGATTACCCCCCTGGGGCAAAATGCTGCAGGGGGGCTTTTTTTTTGAAATAACGGTGAAATTGGCGAATTTAGTCCGATTTCCCCATTATTGTCGGGAATGTCGTTATGGCGCAAAAAACGGAAGCGCGGAAAATTACGGGGAAAACTCTTGACATTTTTGCGGGAATGTTTTATACTTGGGGTGGCGCAAATTAAATGATTCTGCGCATTGATGGCAAATAGCGCGGAACGAAACAGACAACAGTGGTTTTGGGTGTCGCGGGCGGTGTTGCGGGTTTCATTTATTTCGATCGGTATAATTTGCCGTCGTGTGACAGCGAAACCGGGCAGGAGTCTCCAAGATGTCGCGGGACAGGTTGGCGAGAGAAGCCATGGTGAGGGTGCCGTCGAAGACGGACGCGGAATTGGGCGAAAGCCTGGGTCGGCTGAGCCACGGCGCAAAAGTGAAGCGGGGTCAACTGACCTCGGTGCAGCAGGGACGCTATGGGACGGGGCCTGCGCCCTACGGGTACCGGCGCGGTCGGGAGGGGGAAAAGCCGCTGGTGGTGGATGATCGCGAGGCGGAAGTGGTGCGCACCATTTTCCGCGAATACCTCAACACCCGCAGCACAGGCAAGGTCGTCAACTATTTGCACTCGAAAGGCATCTACACCCGCAAGGGCAACAAATGGTCGCGGCAGGCGATCGCCATCATCCTGTCCAATCGCACCTACCGGGGGCGCGTGAGTTACGGCGACGCGGAGACGGAAGGTCTGCACGACCCGATCATTGAGCCGGCGCTGTTCTACAAGGCGAACGCGGTGAAAGAGCGCAAACGCCGGGGACGGCCGCTGCTGTCGCGGAGTCTTGCCCGGAAGCACTGAGTCGTTCCGCGCCATCCTGTTGTTTTTAATGTTGCCCTGAACAAAACGCGGCAAGATGCCGCGTTTGCCTTATCCGCATAGATGGCCAACATGTCATTTCGGTGCAAGTGAAGCCTTATCGCAGGGAGACTATGCCGCATGCTGCACCGCGACCGCGCGTTGATGCTGGTGGTGGACATCCAGGACAAGTTGATGCCGAAGTCCGCCGCGACGGCGGAGGCTTTTCTGGCGGGCGTGGTCAAATTGATTCAATGCGCGCGCATTATGGCGCTCCCGATCCTGGTTACCGAGCAGAATCCGGAAAAAATCGGGCCGACGAACGCCCGCGCGGCGGAGGCGCTGGATGACGCACCGCGATTCGCCAAGATGGCCTTCGGCTGCTTCGCCGATCCCGCTGTTGCGAAGGCCGTCGCCGCCACGGGCCGAAAACAAATTCTGGTGCTGGGCATGGAAACACACATCTGCGTGATGCAGACCGTCCTGGGCGCCATCGAGGAAGGGTATGAAGTTCTTGTGCCGCGCGACGCCACGGCGGCAATGCACGAAGCGGAGCATCACGCGGGACTCGAGCGCATGGCCCGCGCGGGCGCGGAAATTGTCACCGCGCAGATGGCGATCTTTGAATTGCTCCGGGAAGCGGGCACGCCGCTGTTCCGCCGCATGCTTCCGTTGCTCAAGTGACGCGCGCTTGGGCGGGGTGCATTTTCCCGCCGCGCTGCGCTACGATCCGCGTCATGACGGAACTGGAACCGCATTACGCAGGAACACCCACCGGGGCGCTGCCGCCCATCGAGCGGCAACCCATTCATGTGGTGCTGGACAATCTGCGCAGCGCCTACAACGTGGGGTCCATCTTTCGCACGGCGGATGCCGCCGCCGTGGCGCATATCCATTTGTGCGGGATGTCGGCCCATCCTCCGCACCGCAAACTCGCCAAGACCGCCCTGGGCGCTTTCGACTATGTGCCGTGGACGTATTACGAACGCAACCGGGACTGCCTCGACGCGCTGGAAGCGCAGGACATCCCCGTGGTGGCAGTGGAAGTGGCGGAGAACGCCGTGTCCATGGCGGACTTCGCGTGGCCCAAGCCGGTCGCCGTCGTCTTTGGCAACGAGGTGCACGGGGTGAACGAGCGCGTGCTGCGGCGCGCGCAGGCCGTGGTGCGCATTCCCATGCGCGGCCACAAGAACACCATCAACGTCGCCACGGCCTTTGGCATCGTGGTGTACGCCATCCTCGCGCAATGGCGCGCCCTGTGACGCGCGCAGGACTCCGGTTGTTCTGCTGATTCATAAAGGCCTGCAAATCGGCAAAATCCCGTGTTTTTGTACAACATGTGTAACTCGCGAGTACCGAGTTCTTGAGGTGTTTTTCTTTTGGGTTTCGGTGGTTTCGGGGATTTTTGCACATTTGGGAATACCGGGCATATCCAAAGATATGCCAATAAATGAAAATATCGTGGGCCAGGGCAGCATTGCGAACAACGACATTATGCCCCTCTGACGCCCGGCCCAACGGGCCGAAATCCCTTAACCTGGGGCAACGCCCCAGGGGACGTGTCCGCATGCGCATATGTGGCGGTCTGAAGGACCGCGATAGCAGGTATCGCGCCCCGCTGGG
>CAZLII010000212.1:0-7396 GCA_964559065.1 uncultured Nitrospirales bacterium
CAACATCTAAGTTTCTAACTGTTTATCCGATTGGCGTGAGCGCCTTTCCGACGCTCGGGCACATGCTTGACCGTAGGTCCTTTCGCCAGTTCCGTTATTCCCACATTGTTTTGCCAATGGGGAAAATGCTGAGAGAAAACGAAGATGGAATACGATGAGGACAAAGTTGATGAAATGACCCTGGCGCTGCTTTTCCTGGTGTCATGGACGGAGCATCATGACATCTGGAGGGCTTGGAAAGGCTTTGACTGGGACACGATGAACCGCTTGCACCAAAAGGGGTTTATTTCCAATCCCAAGGGCAAGGCCCGCTCCGTTGTGATGACCCAAGAAGGGATACAACGCGCCAAAGAACTTTTTATCAAGCACTTTGGGAAATAGCGACGGGCTGAAGCCTGTACTCCAGAGCCGAACAGGCTGAAGCCTGTACTCCAGAACCAAACAGGCTGAAGCCTGTACTCCAGAACTCACCCCGCCTTGGGCTTTCCGCGCGGAATCCAGTACAATCGCAATGGTTGGCTGCAATCCGGACCCGGGAGCATGGATCATGGAGCAATCAGATCGAGCGTATGTGCATATCAGCGCGGGAACGACACGCATCGGGAATGCGTGGATCGAGCGGTCTTGGTCATCTTTCCTGGGGCATACGGTCGGTCTGGCCGACCGCGCACACGCGCGCGATTGGCTTGACGCATCCGTAGATGATTTTCTGTTGGTCAGCGGCGAGCGCCGCATGACGCCGATGGACCTGGGAGAAAAGGAATGGAGCGAGGCGATGTTTTCGCAGGGCGCGGCGCTGACCGTGCGCCATGCGGGATCGGGCATTGCCCTTGATATCTGCACCCGGGTCTTCCACCGCGCCCCGTTCATGATGCGGTCGTGCCGCATCCTAAACGCAAGCAATCAGGGTATGTCATTGGACGAAGTCGTGATTGACCGGATGCAGTTGTCGGCGCGCGCCCCCGAATACGACGTGTTTCCCATGGAGAATGGCGGCTGCGCCGGCTATTTGCTGGATGGGGGTCGCGGTATGGCCTTCGCCGCGTTGCCGGAGGCTGAACTTATCTTCGACTCGTCGGAACCGGCAACTGTTGCCCGGTGCGTGGCCCGTTCTGTGAAGATTGCGGCTGGCGCGTATTGCGAACTGCCGGACATGGGCGTTGTCTTCTTTTCCGGCGCGCGCGCCGATGCAACGGTCGCCGCGGAAACGATCACCGATCAAATCCGGAAATGGCGGATACACGAAGCCGAACTGCGCGCCTCGGCGCGCGCTGAGGAGGCCGCGCAGAATGGCGGGTGACAACGAAAGCATCGAGGTGGCGATCACCGCCATGGCACACGGCGGCGACGGCATCGGGCGCGTGGAGGGACAGGTTTGCTTCGTGCCCTACGGATTGCCGGGCGACCGGCTGCGCGTCCGCATCAAGCGGCGCGCGAAGCGCGCGATGTGGGGTGAAATCGTTGATATCCTCGATGCATCCCCTGATCGCTGCGCGGCGGAATGCCCCGCATTCGGGCAATGCGGCGGATGTTCGTGGCTGCACTTCGCCTATCCCGCGCAGGCCGAATGGAAACGCCGGATTGTCCGCGAACTGTTGCAGCGACTTGGCGGCATTGAGGCCGACCCCGAATGGATCGAAGATGCGTCCTTGCGCTTGGGCTATCGCACCCGCGCGGAATTCCACGGCGACGGCGCGGCGCTGGGTTTCTATGCCCAGGGAAGCCATACCATCGTGGATATTACGCGTTGTCCGCTCTGCCATGATCGCCTGAACGCCGCGCTGGAACTGTTGCGGGAAACATCTATCAAGGGCGCGGTCGCCGTCACGGTGAATCCGGAAGGCGATGAGACGCTGATATGGACACGCTTCATCCGGCGCAGTCTGCGCGATCGTTTTCCCATGACCGACACGCCGCAGGAAAACGGCCCGCGTTCCCGTTTCATCTTTGACGGCGTCACTATCGTCAACGGGACCTTCTGCCAAGCGAGCCTGCTGCTCAACCGGCTGCTTGTGAAAGCCGTCCATGGCTATGTCGGTAAGCCCGTGTCGCTGCTCGACCTCTATTGCGGCAACGGCAACCTGTCGGCGACGTTGCCGCAGCGCACGCGGGTGACCGGCGTGGACCAGAACCGCGCGGCGGTCCAATCCGCGCGCGAAGCGCGCAATGCGGAATACCGCGCGGGCGATGAAGCGACGATGTGCAAGGTGATCCAAGAGGGCGACTGGGAGTGCATCCTGCTGGACCCGCCGCGCGAAGGCGCCAAAGCCGTCGCCCCGGCGATTGCGGCGAGCAAGGCGCGTGCCGTCGTCTACGTTTCATGCGACCCGGCCACGCTCGCCCGCGATTTGAGGGTCATCTGCGGCGGCGGCTGGCGGCTGGTGCGCAGCGCCGTGATTGACATGTTTCCCAACACGCCGCACATGGAGACCGTGTGCCGCCTGGAGCGGTAGCACCGCCGGAAGGAGTGACGAGAGGGAAATGATTCGGAACATCTGCGTGTATGCGGCGTCGAGCGAGGCGCTGCAACCCGAATATGCGGACGCCACGCGGCGGCTGGGCCAACTGATCTCGGAGCGCGGCTACGAACTCGTTTACGGCGGCGGAAGTATCGGCCTGATGGGCGTGATCGCCCGGGCCGTGCATGAGTCCGGCGGCCATGTTATCGGCGTGATTCCGGAACGGCTGCGCGGGCTGGAACTGGCCTATGAGGCCGCCGACGAACTGATCGTCACGCGGGACCTCCGCGACCGCAAGGCCATCATGGAAGACCGCGCGGATGCGTTTATCGCACTGCCCGGCGGCTTCGGCACGCTGGAGGAAATCATCGAGGTCATGGTATTGAAGCAACTCTGGTACCACGAAAAACCGCTCGTTTTTCTGAACGTGCGCTGCGTTTACGACAAACTCATCGCATTTTTCGACCATCTCGTCACGGAACAATTCATTCCCGCGTCGCACCAGTCGTTGTATCACGTCTGCAACACGCCGGAAGAGGCCATCACATATCTCGACACGTACGAAACAACGACTCCGGAACAGAAATGGATGCCATGATGCAAACACCCGAAGATACCTCATTATCCAACAAGAAGCATTTCTGGTCATTCGTGTCCGGTTAAGGCATATCATCATGCGTTTATGGTCAATATTTGCAGTCGGTTCAAGGGCTGCACGAACTTTGCTGGATTCCCGCTTGCGCGGGAGTGACAAATTCCGCGAAACGCATCATTTTTGCGCGTCATTCCCGCGCAAGCGGCAATCCAGCGAAGAAGAACCACGTGTTAATCGAACACGAATGCATTTCTGGTCTCCGTCAGATTGGCGCATGCTGGGGATTTTCGTTGCGGTCCTGGGTTTGTTCTTTGCCTCCGGCTCCTGCGGGCTGATTTATCAGGTGGTCTGGACCCGCAAACTGGTGTTGCTCTTTGGGGCCACGGCGCACGCCGTGGGCACGGTGCTCTTCATTTTCTTCCTCGGCCTGGGCGTCGGCAGCCTCTGGGGCGGGCGGCTCGCTGATAGATCATATCGTCCGCTGCTCCTGTACGGACTCTTCGAGATCATCATCGGGGTGTGGGCGCTGGGATTCATTCTTGCCGTGGGCTGGGGGGAAGGCGCGGTGGCGGCGGTGTTGCGGATTTCTGGGCTGTCGCGCGGCGCGGGGATTGCGTTGCGCGTATTGATGGCGACGGTCCTGCTCTTTGTGCCGGTGGCGCTGATGGGCACGACGCTGCCGCTGCTTGCGCGGTTCGTCAGCCGGGACGCAGGCGTGCGCGGACGGCGCATTGGCGCACTGTACGCCATGAACACATTCGGCGCAGTGGCGGGCTGTTTCGCGGCGGGCTTTCTGCTGCTGCCGCGTTTCGGCTATACCCGGACCACGCTTTTGGGCGCGGCTATCAACGTCGGAGCCGGACTGATTGCCGTGCTGATGTCGCGGTTGCTGGAGCGGGAGCACGGCGCAAAGGATGATAGGACGCCTTGCGTAGGGGACGCTGTGGACATTGCGAGTGCCGGAAACACCGCCGATGTACCGGTCCCGCCCAAGACAACCATGGTTGTGCTTATCGGGGCGTATGCGGCGCTCGGATGCTGCGGGCTGGCGCTGGAAGTCATCTGGACCCGCCTCCTGGTCATGGTCTTTCTCGGCACCACCTACGCCTACACCACCATGTTGACCACGCTGCTCTGCGGCATCGCGCTGGGCAGTGCCATCGCCTCCCTGCGGGCGGACCGCATGCGCGCACATGCCCTGGCGTTTGGCATTGTGCTCATGCTTGCTGCGGGCGCCTGCATGCTGACACTCCCGCTCATCGCAGGGTTGCCGCCCAGAATCATCGCGCTGCACCAGCAATACGCCGCCGATTGGCCCGGAATTGTCAGGGGCTTATTCTTTTATTCATTCTTTGTGCTGTTTCTTCCCACTTTCCTTTTTGGCGTGAGTTTCCCATTGGCGGTGAAGGCGGTGGCGGGCGGCAGGGCGCGCCTGGGACGCAATGTCGGCCTTTTATACGGCGCCAATACTTTCGGCGGCGTGGCGGGCGCACTGGCGGGCGGATTCCTCATTCTGCCGCTTTTCGGCGCGCATAACGGCATATTGCTGTTATCCGTGCTGTTGGGACTGTCGGGCGCGGCGGCAGTGCTGTCCACTCCTCGAACGCATTGGATAAAAAAATCCGTATGCCTGCTGTTGGGCGTCGGTCTGTTTGCAACCGCTGCGATGCTTGCGCCTGAGGATGTCAGCCGCGCCCTGAATGTCGGCTACATTCCCGAAGACCACCATGTGATTTTCTATCGCGAAGGCGTTGAAGGCACGGTCGCGGTGTCCGAGCCGCTGGATGAGACCGGCGGCCGCAACCGCGTACTATGGATCAACCGTGTGCAGGCGACGGCGTCCATCGAGCGCGGCGTGCGGATGAACCGGTTTCAGGCCGCGCTGCCGTTGCTTTTCGACCGCGACCCCCGCGAGGTGCTGTTCATGTGCGTGGGGTCGGGCATCACCTGTGGCGCACTGGCGCAGGCGGGATTCGACCGCATTGACGCCGTGGAAATCGCCCCGGAAGTGCTGGAGGCCGCGCGGTATTTCGAGGTGGACAACCTCGGCGTGCTCGACCACCCCGGCGTCCGTTTCATCGTGGACGACGGCCGGAATTTCCTGCTGACGACTCGGAACGCCTATGATCTGATCTCCTTCGAGCCGATGCCGCTGGCGCTGGCCGGCGTCTCGACGTTTTATACAAAGGAATACTACCAACTCTGCCTGCGGCGGCTGCGGCCCGGCGGGCTGGTGTCGCAGTGGGTGCCATTGCACAGCATGGCGCCGGACGTGGTGCGTTCACTCGTGCGCACCTTCACCGCCGTGTTTCCGGAATACTGCGCGTGGTTCGTCAATGCCGATCTTTTCCTCATCGGTTCGGACCAGCCGCTCCGGATTGACTTCGCGCGCGCCGCCCAACGGCTGAGCGCGCCCGGACTGCGCGAAGCGCTCGCCGAGGTGGGCTATCATGACCCGCACAGCGTCATCGCGTCGTTCCTGATGGACAAACAGGGCATGGACGCCTTCGTGGGCGACGGCGAGGTCATGGCCGACGACCGCCCCTGGGCGGAGTTTATCGCGCCGAAACTTGTCTATGCCCGCACGGTTCACCAAAGTATCGCCGAAATCCTTCCGCACGTCTCTTCACCGTCGGGTCACCTTGTGTCGGACAGCATCACCCCGGAAGAACGCGCCGCCCTGGAGCGCCGGGTGCAAAGCCGCGTGCAGGACATGCAGGGCGTCATGGCGTTCTACAGCGGTCTTACGCTGGACACCACGGCGGCGGAGGCGTTCATGCGCGCCTTGGACATTGACCCCCTCAATCACAATGCGCGGCATTATCTGCAGATCATCTTTGAAACCCAAATCCCGCAATGGATTCGCTGGCAGGATTACGAGCGCGCCGAAGCCATGATCGCGGATGCCCGGCGCTACCTGCCCGATGACCCAATGCCCTATGCCTTTCTCGGCGATCTCCACCGGGCGCGCGGCGAAATCCAGGAAGCCGCAGCGGCCTATCATCGCCATCTGGACCTTGGCGGCAAGGCAGAACGCGCCCGGGAACGCGCAAAAATGCAGAATTGACGCGGGCAGTCAAGAACTGGTGTTCAGCGAAAGAAAAAGGGGACCGAGTTGCATCGAATAATCCCCCTTTGGTATCATTTCGTTATGCGATTTTCGCAGCAGAGGGTCAACCCGCTTTTCGGGGCTTCGATGCTGCGGTAGGGTATTTATCCCTCTGTGTGCTGGAATAGCTCAGCCGGTAGAGCGCGTCACTCGTAATGACGAGGTCCGGGGTTCGATTCCCCGTTCCAGCTCCATCTTCTTAACAGCACGCGCCAAACGCACTAAACACACTTCCATGCCCTGAATAATAGGACTGGAAAAAACTTGCAAATGCCGAAAAGATGGTTTATGATACTGCACGCTTGCTGGTAATTCAAGAAAAGCTCCCAAAACATGTAAGGTTTTGCAACAGTGGAAACAAAGCAATCCTTCAGCACTTCAGAAGTCGCCACGTACTGTCACGTCACCGCGGACACGATCCGCAAATGGGCGGAAGCAGGGCGTATTCATGTATTCAAGACACCGGGCGGACATCGCCGCATTCGCCGGGAAGACTTGATCCGCTTCCTGCGGGAGAACAACATTCCCATTCATGAAGACCTCGACAATGCCGGGGTTCGGATTCTGGTTGTAGATGACGAAAAGGCGGTAATTTCGGTTATTCGACGTTTTCTGGAACGCGCCCAGACGCCATTTCAGATTCAGGTGGCGATGGACGGTTATGATGCGGGGCATGAGGTAGCCACCTTCCGTCCGGACGTGATTTTCCTGGATTTGCGCCTGCCCGGCATTGACGGGTTCGAGGTGTGCCGGCGCATCAAGGCCGATCCGGAATCCGCCGCCACGCATGTCATCGCCATGACCGGATACTACGAAGGCGACGTGGCCCAGCGGGTGATTGAACTAGGGGCGGACATGCTGCTGCAGAAGCCCTTCACCCCCGATGATCTGCGGCGCGCACTCGCCAAGGTCGGCGTGGAAGTGAGTTAACGCATCGCGTTTCGATGCGTCGTCAATCCTGACCAATGCCGGGCGGTATGGGGAGCAATGCCGACCATTGGAACGCAGCGCACATGGAATGCAGTGGAAGAAGAATGGGGAAAAAGACACTGCAATGGTCGGCGCGTGTCGCGGCGCGATGCGCCTGCATAGTGACGGCAGTGTGCCTCTTATGCGCAGCAGAAAAGGCATTCGGAACCCTCCAGAACATTGAGATAGGCGGCTCCCTCCAAATTCACGCCCACTATTACACCGCGTTCTTTGAGCCTGAACCGGTGCTTCGCATCCCCGAGA
>CAZLII010000213.1:0-7380 GCA_964559065.1 uncultured Nitrospirales bacterium
CGCCTTCGCCCTCGCCTTCGCCTTCCCCGCCATCAGCAGTGAGGCAAATGTCATCCACAAAGAAATTCAACGCGCCGCCGCCCGCATCTGTAACGCTCTCGAAACGCAAGAGGTGCGACCCGCCGTCCGCATACGCGGAAATATCCAAGCCGACATACGTGTAGGGATTGTAGGAAGAAGCGCTCGCCTCAGTGACTTCGAAGAGCAGGTCGCCATCCATGCGCACGCGCATGTAGCCGGTGCTTCCGACGGACGGAATCTCCAGGTAGAATTCGAGCATGGCCGACCCTGTCGCGGGGATGGTCACCATCTGCTCGACCGAGCCTTCCTCTACGACGCCGCTGATGCCGCCGAACCAGCACCACCAGTTGCCGCTGCGCGGCCCCGTGCCGCCGCCGTAACCACAGGAACCGGGATCACACAAGGGCGTCCCGAAATTGCTGGAGTACTCCGCCCAGAAGGCATTGGGCGTGCCGGCTTCGAAGCCCGGGTCCAACACCAGATTGCCCTCGCATTCGCCTTCGCCCTCGCCTTCGCCTTCCCCTTCGCCCTCGCCCTCGCCTTCACCCTCGCCTTCGCCTTCGCCCTCGCCCTCGCCCTCTCCCTCACCCTCACCCTCACCCTCGCCTTCAGCGCCACAGTCAGGATAGGCGCTCAGGTCGCTTTCCACGAAATCTTCCGGCACGCCCAATCCCTCGGAAAGCCCCACGAGGCCGTCCGTGGCCGCGATGCTGAGGTGGGTGATTGTGATCAGGCCCGCATTCGGCGTCCCATCATAAAAAATCCGAATCTGGAAACTGTTGCCGCTCGATGATCCGTATTCGGGGACATTCTGGTATGTGATCGCCACATGGTCCGTGAATTCCTTGGATGAAATCGTACCCCCGGACGCCGGATTCAAATCATCAAACAGACCGGAAATGCGCGGCTTCGAGAAATGCGCCGAGAGCGATTCGGTATAAGTGCTGTCGCCGCTGCCAAAGGTGATATAGCCGTTGCTGCCCACGTAGTAGGTCGCGTAGGACACGCCGTACAGCGAAATCTGGCGGCCTCCTGACAATGTCCTTGCAGCGAAACTGTCGTCGCCGAGGGCATGCGTTGTGCCGCCCGACGGGTCGGAGAGGAACGCCGCCGCCGGCTCACGGCAGGCCGTGTAGAAGTCCGCCGACCCATCCGGCGTGAAATACAGTGTCTGGTTGTCCACGTCATTGTCGGCGGCGTCGAACAGTTCCGTGAAATAATCCGGCTGTGTCAGGGTGCTGAATCCATAGCAGGCGCCCGAATTGTTGTCGGTTGTTGCGTTGCCCAGCACATCCGCCGTTTCTATGGCAAAGAAATACGGCGTATCCTGGGCCAGGCCCGTCAGCGCGATGCTGTGGCTGGTTTGCAGCTCGCTCCCGGATGCGCTCTGCGACAGGGTGCCGCACGCCAGGCCGTAGTGCACCACCGCCGCAGCGGGTTCATCGGTGGAAAAGGATATTGTCGCCTGGCTGGAACCGATGTCCAGCACCGCCACATCCGAGATGACCGGCGGCGCGCAGTCCACCGCCGCCGTCGCAGTCACCGGGACATTGACGCCGCCTTCGCCGTCATCTTCGTCAATATAGGTCGCTATCACGGTATCCCCGTGCGCCACCAGCAGCACCCCCGGCGCGTTGACCGTGCTCAGGGCGATGCTTCCGCTGAAGATGGCCGTGTCCGGGCCGGTTTCCGTCAGGAGCACCGATTCTCCCGCCGGCTCGGAATCGGAGGCTGCCGTCACCATCACAGTCTGCAATGTTCCGGGATTGGTGTTCAGGTCCGTATCCGACAGCATAATCGCGACCGTGTCCAAACAAGCGTACTGCGCAGCATCCAGCCACAGGAGGCCTGCGGACCCGGCGGTCACAGGAAGCGTAACCTGGTAGGGACGGTAATTCTGTCGCGTTACGGTCAGCAGCGCGTTGCCGGAGAAGAGTGGCGGGTCCAGTGGAATCGCCGCGCTGCCGCCGGAGATAACGCCTACGCCGTGAATGACGCCGCCCTGGGTGAGCGCGGCCACAGCGCCGTCCGGTCCGCCGGAGACATTAAAGGTGGGCACGCCCGCCGGCACGGCGGGCAGATGCATCACCGACAGGTCTTGTACAAATTCCGTGAACAGGTCAACAGACGGGTCGCCCATGAGATTGTACATCTCGAAGTATCGTCGCACGGTGCTGGTGCCGCCGTAATAGGCGTACACGCCTTGCTGCGCGAATTCGAGCATCGCGCCGACCCACATCAGGCCGTGGTTCCAGAATCCCTGGAAAAGCGCCTTTTCAAGAACATCGTCTTCATTCCAATATGAATTGACGGATGATCCCCAATAGGCCAGGCCGCCTGATGAATGGCGCAGCCATGTTTCGCCGAAACACTCCTCGCGGGGGTAGTATCCGGTCACACATGCGAATCCGAAGACCATGGGAAAGACATCGTTGTACAGGTTGTTTACATCTGTTTGGGTGAAACTCGGGCCGTCGGCCCAGGAGGTCTCGCTGCCGTGCCCGGAGTAAACCAGGAAGGACCGGCCTTGGTTCGCAGCGTCGCGCACCTGCTGCGTGGTGCCGCTATAGGTGACCTGGTAAATCTTTTGCGAGGTGAATCCGGCCGGGGTGAAGTGAGTGGAAATGACGTAATTGTGCGTGCCTTCCGTGATGGCGTAGTTATCGGTGCCGGCCATGAATGAAGCATGCTTTTCCCAAGTGTGCGCCGTGGACCAGATGCGCTGTTCATAGTCGAGCGTCTTCTGCAGGGCGTTGGCCAACTGTGTCGTGTTGCGCACCGAGATGCGGCCGTACCAGATGTCCGGGGTGTTCCATTCAGTACCCTCCAGCAGGGCGTAATTCAGGTCCGTCGGGGGCGACCCGGCGCCGCCGCCGGTCCAGTAGGGAATGGTGTCCGTATCGCCGACCAGAACCAGGAAAGACGGCGGGATATCCCATGTATCGTATGCGTTTTTGATGCAAGTCTGGATGGCCGACGCTGTGGAACCTGTCGTCGCGGTTGAGACCAGCGTGGTGTGCAGGCCGCGCTGGGTTTTCCAGGTAACGAAATTGGCGAGGTTGGCGTCGGAAAAATATGCGGGCGCGGCAATCACGAGCAGGCCCGCGGGGTGGCCGATGAAGCCACCCTTGTCCCGGCTGGTCGGGTTAATCAGCCATAAATCCAGCGCCTGATCCAGCACCGGCGAAACATACCGGTCGTCGCGCCATTGGGGCGCAGCCCCGCCGCAATCCCAAAGCACCTCGAAGGACAGCGCGGTCCGCACATCCAGGGCGTTCGACGCGGGGGCGTATTCAAATGGATATACGGTAATGAGATAGAGGACCCGGCCCCGCTGAACGCCGAAATACGTCAATTCAACCGGGTCGGCCCCTGTTTTTCCGGCCCCAGCGTAGAAGGCCTGGTCCCAAACCAGCGGCGCGGGCAATGCGCCGGGGATTTTCTCGACCGGCGGCTGCACGGGGTAGACCGGCAGGTCTGCGCCTTCAATGTCTTTGGGGGTGGGCGCCATGGCGGACGCGATCACTTTTGCCTGAACGTTCACGGCGTTTGAGGGAACCTCGACAAGACGCCGCCATGCCGGCAGTTCAGGGCGGCCCAGTTCCCCCGACACCCCAAGCCCCGGAACAAGCAACCGGCGGAACGCATGACCGTCTATCTTGACGGTCTCGGTTTTCGTTTCCGTGACCGCGCAGTCCACCTGGATGCCCATGCCTGAAACGGCGGCGGCCCAGGAAAAGCCGTCGTCCGCCCCAGCGCCACCCGGTTGCGCCCAGGCCAATGGCGTCGCCAGAAGCAACGCGATGACAATCATGGCGCCTGAAGGGAAAAAGCATTGGTTCTTTACATTGAATCTCATGGCCTACTTCCTTAAGACTTTGTGAACATGTCTGCGCACACAACCATCCTACATCATTATTTGAGTCCATTTTCCAAGAGTTATTCCATCCTACGCCCAAGGCCGGGTATTTTCAAGAAAAACATGCAGGGGGAGGGAATTGATGCACCTACCGGATCCCGTAGTACATGAATTCATAAATACGATTACGTGTTTTGTGGGCAGCACATATACGTAAGCCCGTCATTGCGAGATACTGATATGTCACCTTCTATATTTGGAGTGCGCCGTCTGTTCGGCGCTTTGGCTGAATTGAGGAGGGCGGCTTGGAGAATCCAGCCAAAGCGCCGAACAGACGGCGCACTCCATATCAGCGCGAATCCTTGTTGTTTAAGATTGCCACACGCAATCGCACGTTGTGCTGCCTCGCTCGCAATGATGATGAGGTGAGACCCTTCGAACGACAGAAATACGTTACCGAATTTACGAACTGGAGTACTTAGTCATCGCAGCGCAGGCGTCCCGCCGGCCTGCCTCCCCGACAGGCTGAAGCCTGTACTCCACAACTGTGACGCAGGCGTCGCCTCCTGGCAGGGCCGCATCAGGCGTCCGGCGACGGACCGGGGCAGAAGCCGTCCTCGGTCGGCGGGGCGGCATCGGGGCAGGCATGGTAGCCGCCGGCGTTGGAGAACCGCATCTGCCGATACCCCTGCCTGATGCGGTCATTTGTGCATCTTGCGCTTTCTGCGGCCATTTGCTTGAAAGCCATTCGGGCCACAGAAAGCACAGAAATCACAAACGTAATATGCGGTTCCCGCGATATTGCGCGATAAATTCCGTGTATTCAGTGCCTTCCATGGTTGAAAAACACCGCTCTTTTTTGCAACCACGGAACACACGGAACACACGGAAATCGGGAGTGCGGTTTTGAATTGTCGCTGGTCAGCGTTTTTCAGGCCATTGTAGTGTGGGTGCAATGGAGCGAAGTGGAATGGAACCCACGGTTCGTTTGTGGAGACCTTCGGTCGGACTTGTGGCGCGGTCGGGAGACCGGCCACAACAGCAAGAGTCGGACCAGTCGGACCAGTCGGACCAGTCGGACCGGTCGGACGGGGATTGGGGTGGAGTCCTTCGGTCTCTTTTGCCCACCCTTATAGCAGTCAGTCCGGGGTTATCCATAGGCGGAGGGCGCATACAAAGCGCCCTTATAGCAGTTAGTCCGGGGTTATCCACAGGCGGCGGAGGGCGCATACAGAGCGCCCCCGTGGCCGCCACCTTGTGGATAACTCCGCCGCAAACCGATATGTTGTGAATTCCGCATTCCGCATTCCGCATTCCGCATTCCCCGTTCCGCATTCCGCATTCCCCATTCCCCATTCCGCATTCCGCATTCCGCATTCCGCATTCCCCATTCCGCATTCCGCATTCCCACAGGGCTTTTCCCGCGTGCCTTGGGTGGGGTATTATCAGCGGAGGCGGTTCATCGGGAAGAAATCACCACGGGAGAGGCATTATGCGCGGGCGATGGCAGATAACGGCAGTGTGTATTTTTTTCTGGGGATGTGGAATGGTCCAAGCGGGAGACGCGACAATGACGCTATGGCCGGTTGATCCGCTGATCAAGGTGTTTCAGGACGACGCGCCGGGGCCGCCGGGGGAGGCGACTGCGGAGGCGGCGCGGGGCGAGCATGTGAGCCTTCAGGTCGCGGTGCGGGCCGATACGGCGATCACGGGCCTGCGCGCCACGGTGGAACCGTTGCGGCGCGACGGCGGCGAAGAGGCGCTCACGCCACGCGCCGTGCGCTTTGTCGGCTATGTCCACGTGGACCGCCCCACGCAGAAGCCGTCCAAGGACCAGTTGCGCAAACCGCCGGCGGACTATCCCGACCCGTTGCTTGAAGCGGAAGCGGTGGATGTGCCGTCAGGCAAGACCCAGCCGCTGTGGATTACCGTGCCGGTTCCCAAGGACGCCGCGCCGGGGATTTATCGCGGGGTGCTGCGGCTGGAGGGTGTGCTGGACGGCGCGGCCTGCCAGGCGGAACAGGCGCTGGCGGTCCGGATTTACCCGGTCACGGTAGACCGCACGCGCCTGTGGGTGACCCAGTGGTTTTCCATGCACTGGCGGCATATGGACATCAACCCGGAACCGGAATCGGAGGAATACTACGCGCTGCTGCGGCGCTATGCGCGCAACATGGCCGAGCATCGGCACAATGTGGCGCGGATTTCGCCGATCGGGTTGGCGGATTTCAGCGTGGGCGACGACGGCGCGTTGCGGATTGATTTCGCGCGTTTCGACCGATGGGTGACGGTTTTCCAGGAAGAGGGCGTCATCGGCCGCATCGAGGGCGGTCATATCGGCGGTCGCAAAGGCGGGTGGACCTCCGACTTCGTCGTCCAGATTCGCGAAATCGCCGATGGCAAGGTGACCGCGCGGAACGCGGACCCCGACAGCCCGGAGGCGGACGCCTTTTACGCCGTGTTCTTCCCGGCGCTGGTTGCGCACCTCAAGGAAAAGGGCTGGCTGGACCATTACTTGCAGCATCTTGCCGATGAGCCGATCATCCCGAACATCAAAACCTACGAGGCGATAGCGGCGCTGGCGCGCAGGCACGGACCGGAATTGCGGGTCATCGAGGCCTGCCATACCAAGGATTTGGTCGGTTCCATTGACACATGGGTGCCGCAACTCGATTATTTGCACAAGGACTTCGCGCATTACCACGAGCGACAAAAGGCCGGCGATGAGGTCTGGTTCTACACGTGCGTATTTCCGCAGGGTGAGTACGCCAACCGTTTCATCGAGCAGCCGCTGATCAAGACCCAACTCCTGCACTGGATCAATTTCAGGTACGGCGTCACCGGCTACCTGCACTGGGGCTACAACCACTGGACCCAGGACAGCCCCATCACGCACACCACCCGGCCCCATGGCGGCCCGCCGTATCTGCCCGCCGGCGACCCCTGGATTGTCTATCCCGGCAGCGACGGTCCGCTCGACTCCATCCGCTTCGAGGCGATGCGGGACGGCATCGTGGACCACGAACTGCTCTGTATGCTCGCCGAGCGCGACCCCAAAGCCGCGCAAGATATCGTCTCGTCGCATGTCCTCGATTTTGACCGGTATGACACCGATGTGACAAAGTTCCGCGCGACGCGGCGCGATCTGCTGCGGCGCTTGAGCATGAAATGACGCCGCAACGCGGTGTTGAGAGAAAAGGAGTGGCGACCATGCGAATGACAGTGATGATTGGTCTTGTGTTGGCGACGGCCTGTGCCGCGCAAGCAGCGGACTGGGAAACGATCATAGGCGCGGACCTCAGCGGATGGCGCGCGGAAGGCGGCGAATGGACGGTTGAGGACGGCGTCATCATCGGGCGCGCGCCCAAGGACGAAAACTGTTGGCTGATTTACGAGAAAAAGGAATTCGCCGACTGCGAGATCGAATTCGAGTGGCGCACCCCCGCGCCCACCAACGGCGGCGTGCAGTTCCGGTCGCACTGGCTGCCGCGCATGCCCCT
>CAZLII010000214.1:0-7374 GCA_964559065.1 uncultured Nitrospirales bacterium
CGGCCGGTGTTGCGCGGGCGCGCCACGGCGCGGGTGTTGATCGTCGGGCAGGCGCCGGGCACGCGCGTACACGCCACCGGCTTGCCGTGGAACGATCCCAGTGGCGACCGGCTCCGCGCCTGGCTGGACTTGGACCGCGACACTTTTTACGATGAATCCCGTATTGCGATCATCCCGATGGGACTGTGCTATCCGGGGCGCGACCCGCGCGGGGGCGATTTGCCGCCGCGCCCGGAATGCGCCGCCCTATGGCTGCCGCGCCTGATCCCGCATTTCCCGCGAATCGCCATGACGATTCTGGCGGGCGGCCATGCGCAACGGCATTACTTGGGCGACCGCGCCAAGGCGACCCTGACCGAAACGGTGCGCGCCTGGCGCGATTATGCGCCGGAATTCTTCCCCATGCCGCATCCATCGTTCCGGAACAACCAGTGGCTCAAACGAAATGCATGGTTTGAACGCGATGTGCTGCCCTTTGTCCGAGAACGGCTCCGTGAATTGCTACACGATTGAGGAAACGATGAAACAAGCCCTGATGCGCATCTTCCGCCGGATGGCCAACCACTACGGCCCGACGCACTGGTGGCCGGGCGACACGCCGTTTGAGATCGCCGTCGGCGCAATCCTCACGCAGAACACCGCCTGGTCGAACGTGGAGAAGGCCATTGCCAATCTCAAACGCGAGGGGCTGCTGCATCCGCGCCGGCTGGCCGATGCGTCGGACGCCGCGCTGGAGGCAGCGGTGCGCCCTTCCGGTTACTTCCGCCAGAAGGCGCGGCGGGTCCGCCATTTCGCCCTGCACCTGCGCAAGCGCTACGGCGGGTCCATGGCGCGCATGGCGCGGCGGCCTCTGGACGAACTGCGCGCGGAATTGCTCGCCCTGAACGGCATCGGCCCCGAAACCGCCGACGACATCCTGCTCTACGCCTGCGGCAAGCCGGTCTTCGTTGTGGACGCCTACACCCGCCGCATCTTCAGCCGGCACGGCCTCGTGCCTCATGACATCGGCTACGAGAACCTCCGCGCATTCTTTGAAACGCACCTGGCCCCCCCATACCTGCATCTCTACAAGGAATACCACGGCCTCATCGTGTGGACCGGCAAGGACTTCTGCCGGAAAATTCCCCAATGCGCCAAATGTCCCCTTCGGCCCCTCCTCCGCGCGGGAGAGCCGCTTCAAACCCCTTGAGGCAGTTCCTTGCTTCGCATCACGGATTGTGCAAGGGAGACGCCTGGGCGACGGGCTTTGCGGACGGGCCGCCGCGTTGCCATGGACAAAGGCCGGCAATCAGAAGAGAATCGAAAGGCAGCCGCGCAGGAGCAGAAAACATATCAGGAACACGAGCGCACATCCGATGCCAAGACAACACCCGGAATCGTCCCGATGATAGCGTTCGGTATAGCGGACATATCCCCGCAACCGACCGGGCGGAACATCCTCTTGCACCCGCGCGTCGTCTTCCCATACATGAACGACCCCGCGCGAAGACGAATCGTCCGGGGGAGCATCCTCCGGCGGCTTGCGGTCTTCGCCAATGACTTCCGCATGGACGTCAATGACGTCGTCGCCGTCGGCGCGCACCCGCGCCTGGAACAGGCCGCCGCACTGGGGACACCGCACGGTCTGGCTTGGCGACACGCCCACGACCGGCGTCACGGCGCCGCACAGCGGACACGCAAATATATCCATTACTTCACCTTTATCCGGGGGCTATGTGCGGCAGATACGGCGTTTTGGGCTATTCCCAGGCATCGTCTGCTTCGTGGGCATGTTTATCCCACGGAGGCGTGGACGGAAAGCCCTCCACCACAAAAGACTGTCCATGGGAATAGAGGCTTGAATCCACATACAAGACATCGAAGAGCGGGGTGCTTTCATCGGTGATTGGCCCGAAATCAAAGCGCAACATTGGCCCGAAACCCGCGAATGGCATGTCACCTTCCGGACTCGTCAGAAGGAGCCAGGTTCCACCGAGTTCCGCATCTTCTTCGGTCTCCAACAACCATCCGCCGATCAGTCCATCATTGGCGGGTTCCACCACTCCGACCGTAAAGGGATGGGTTGTCTCCATATAAATGTTCATGGCACCAATAAATCGCGGCACATAATCCGCCCGCAGAAACACGGTGGCATAACCCTGCGAATAGGAGGCCGTGAGGCGCAGTTTTCCCTTCAGCACATCGTTGGGGCTGCCCGCATACTGGGAGGGCACGAAATTTGTTGTCGCGGGGTAGGTGGCGCTATGGTTGTTCAGGCGTATGGTGAATGATGGCTGGAACCCGACACTGTCCCGGCGCAGCGAGGCCCACCGCAGGATGTACTGGGAACCCAGATTTTCCACGATGTCCTGAAATGCGTCGCCGAGGGCCGATGCGGCCGCCGCCGGGAAGTAGCGGCCATTGGTCCGCAGGACCACCTCCCGCAGGTTCGCCTCGTTCACAGTCGCCCCAAATCCGACGGTTATCACCGTGATGGCGCGGTTGACCGCCGCATTGATGGCGGTATTGCGGTCCGTGACGCTGGAGGTGTCGTTGCCGTCTGAGAAAAGCACAATGTAGCGGTCTTCCAGCGAAGAAGGTCTTGTGCCGAAGGACTCCGCCGACATTTTCAACGCGTCCCACAACTTTGATCCGGAGTAATAGCCGCCGACAACCTCGTTTTGAATGGACAAGATGGCGTCGCTCAGGGCGTTGCGATCGGTGCTGAAATCCATTACCCGCAACGGCGGCTGATCATCGCGGTGAAACGCCATGACCCCGACTTGTGCGTCTTCGTTGAGCGCAGGCAGAAGTATATTTACGGCGGCGTTTTCCATGGCCGCGATGGCCCCCGGTGAGCGCTGGATGCCCTGGCTGTAGTCCAGCACCAGGTCCATCTTCAATTGCCGCGCGGCGGCCCGCCGGAGATGCACGCCGGTATCCAGCGGGTCCACAGGATTGGGACCTTCCATGGCGCTGACCTGAAACTGGGCAGGTTCCGCCACCACGCCCCGGCCGTCCTGGTCTTCCAGGGCGAAGAAAAACTCGATGAGATAGGGCGAAGAGTATCTTGCTGCCGGATTGACCAGCGTCAGCGGCAGGGTCTGCCAGCCGGATGGCTGGGTGACACGTATCTCCATCTTGCGCGTCGTGATGCGCCGCGCGCTGAAAAAGACCGTGCCCTTGTGTTGCCCGGCGGGAAGGTTGCGTCGGTCAATGGATATCTGCACGGATTGCTTGTTCAGATAACCATTGTCGTCCGGCGGCTGGCAAAGCACCTGTGCCACGTCCGTCTTGATCCAGGAATGGCTGGTGGTGATGTTTACCGTAATGGCGCCCACCGATGGGTTGTCGTTCCAGACATCAACGGAGTATGGCCGCTCGTTCAAACCAAAATCATGGACAAGATTTGATATCTGAATGGCTTCTTGGCTGCATCCGCTGAGGGTGAGGGTTCCTGCGACAAGCGCCGACAGCAGCATAAGGAGGTATGCGCGTTTCATGCTCTGTTCCTTTCAAGCGTGCAACCCTGAAGTTGCCGTGGCGTGTTTTTGTTCGGACTGCGCAACGACGTCCATTCAGGATGCCGCATGGCCGTGTTTCAAGTCAACCATGGACCGGAAAAAAGATAGGCAATGCCGAGTGTTCGATGTCGAGGGGCGGGCCGGGTTTCCCCCCTCTGGGATGGTTTGCTATACTCCGCGCAGACATTGGAGGCGTATGCTGGTGCAACGGGATACGGCGCAAAGACGGGCTATCCGCCAGGTGCTGCTGGAGGCGCAGCGGCCGCTTTCCCCGCAGGAGATTCTCGCGGGGGCGCGGGCTTTGACGCCCAATATGGGCATTGCCACGGTATATCGCACCATCAAAGAGTTGGCGGGAACGGGGTGGCTTGCGCCGGTGGAATTGCCGGGCGAGGCGCAACGCTTCGAGGTGGCGGGGAAATCACACCATCATCATTTCAGTTGCCGCGTATGCGGGCGCGTTTATCAGATGGATGGCTGCCCTGCCGACCTGGAACGCCTCCTGCCGACCGGTTTTTCCATGGAAGCCCATCAGATTTTCCTCTACGGCGTGTGCGGTCCCTGCCATCTGAAACGATGATTGCGCCGACGCGCGGCGCAATCCATCGTGATTTTTCCTGACGCCCGAACGCCAATCATCCCGCGCCGGGCGCAAAGCCGTCTTCCGTGGCGGGATTGACGTGATATGCGCCGTTCGGCGAATTGTAGAACTGGATCAACCGCAGCAATTCGTTCAAGGCGAGGTGCCAATCCTGTGGCGCATAGTCCGAGTTGTGCGGCGGACAGTCGTTGTCTCCTGATCCGGGCGCGTAGCCGTCCTCGGAATCGTCCGCGCATTGATAGGCTCCGCTGTTGTACAACTGGACCACCCGCAACAGTTCGGACAATGAAATCCGCCAATCCCCGTTGGTGTCGGCCGAATGCGTTCCGGGGCCGGGGTCGCCTTCGCCGTCGCCCTCGCCTTCGGGCAGCGCACACGGATAGAACGTAAGTTTCCACGAGTCAAGAGACCCCATGCCGGACCGAAGGCTGTCCGTCAAAAGCAGCCGCCACTCCCCTTCCATATCGGAGCCATCGAAGGCGGACAGCGGGGATCGCGGCACGTAGCGCCCCGTGAACGGCGGGATGCCGTTGGCGATGTTGACATGCGCACGGTCGTCCAGCACGGTTTCAATCATGTTCGCTCCGCCCGGCCCTGGATATGAGAACAGGAATATCTGCTGGCCGTTGGGGGCTTCCAGCATGGCCACCAAATCCTGGGTGGACGGATGGGTGATATTGAGCGTTACCGTCATGCTGTCAATCATGCCGGAGTAGGGGACGTGCATGGTATACACCAGCACGCCGTCGGCGGGAAAAGCCACAGAGGCGCTCTGGCAGGCGGCTTCGATATCGCACTCCGGCAATTCGCCCTCCCATTCCACCGTGCATTCCATTTCTTCTTCGCCCTCGCCTTCGCCTTCACCCTCGCCCTCGCCTTCGCCTTCGCCTTCGCCCGGTTCAGGCTCCCCTTCCTCCAGTTCGCCCTCCTCGGCATAGGGGCATTCGTAATCATGCCCGACAATGACGCCGCGACTCTGGAGCAGCGGGATGTCCACACATAGCGCGTCTTCAGAAAGCGGATTGGCCTCAAGCCCGATTTCGTCGCCCTCTTCCCAGCCGGGATTCCCGGAAAGCGCCTGGATGTCTTCGATGTTGTTGTTCCACAGGAACGCGGTTTCCAGCCGGTCCAGTTGGGCCAGGGGGCCGAGGTCGCTGATTTGGTTGCTGCCCAGATTCAAGAAACTCAGATTCTCCAGGAACGCCAGGGGCGCAATGTTGGCGATGTTGTTGTTCCACAGGTCCAGATGGGTCAGGTTGGGCAATTTGTCGAGGTTTGCCAAGTTAATGATGCCGCGCCCGTGCCCTGTCAGTGAGGTAATAAAGACCAGGTCGCCCTCGTAGATGTCTTTCAGTTCGTCAAAACCGAGCCTCTCGCGGATCAGCGCTTCCAGATTCGGGTCAGGGAAGGTCACGATGTCGCCCGCCCCTATCACGGTCAGGGTCACCGCCTGGGAGACCAGGGTGCCGCCGCCATTGACGGCGGTGCATTGATAAACGCCGCCGCTGGCGCCGGTGACGGGGTCAATGACAAGGGCGCGGGCATTCGGACCTACCGGGGCGCTGTCCTGGGTCCACTGATAGTTCGGCACATCCGGCCCGCCCTTCACGATGAATTCAAAGATATGCGACGCGCCAATCGTCAGCGTTGCGCCGGTCGGCTGGCTGATGATCTGGAACGGCACTTGGGTCACATTCAGACGTCCGCCCCACGATTGCCTTCCCCCGAGGCGTGTGCCGGGATTGTACACCGACACATCGTCCGAGACCGCGACGGAGAACCGGGCATGGTCCAATATGGTGGCATAGGGGATGGTATAGGTGTCGCTGTTCGGCCCCACCAGATCGTAGGAGGAGGGAAACTCTCTGCCGTTGGAATCGGTGCGCAGCCATTGAAAATGCAGCGGTCCGGAACCGCCCGCCACCGTCACCGAAAACGTGAATGCGTCGCCGGTTTGGCAACTGCCGCTGTTCGGCCCGGAAACCACCCGCACCGGCGCCGTTACGTTGCACCGACCCAGCCACTGTTCCCGTTTGTACGTGCCGCTGGAGGCGTTGTATTCCGCCAGATTGCTTGTGCCGTTGCCGTCAATGTCGCCCTGCGACCCCAGATAGTTGGGTTCGGGGCCGGGCTGGCCGTAGGTGGCATAGCGCGAACCGCTGAAGTTGATGTAATCGTTCAGATCAATCAGCCCCAGCAGTGAGCCATAACCCATCTGATTGACAAAGAAACGCACGAGGTCCTTCAGCCAGTTGTTCAGGAAATTGATGGTGGAATTGTCGCCGCAGGTCATGTATCCGGCCAGGAAATGCTGCACCGCAAACGCGAAGAGCGGGTCTTCATTGCGCAATTCCTCAATAACGTTGATGGTCTCGTTAATTATGCCTACGATATTTATGGTGAGAATAAGGTCTTGATATACCTGATTGAGGTTATGATTAAAGCCATACTGGATTGCCAGGGTGCGTTCCATTGGGATGTCCGGGGAATTGTTGAGCAGCACGGCGGAAAGCAAGGCCAGATGATTGTCTTCCGTCAGGCCGTTGCCGTCCTTGTCCGCTCCGAACAATCCCGCGAGGTGCCCCGCACCCATGTCCGTCAGGGTGTAATCAATCGCCCGCAGGATAAAGTCATAATCCACGTCAATGCGTTGCGCCTGGCCCGTCCCCCCCACAAGACACAGCGCCGCCACGCTGCACCATATGAACGCCCCGTGCTTGCTGAACATCGGTTTTATTCCCTCATTTTTGAAGTCCGCCGCATTCTATGCCTACCTGCAGCCATTTCACAAATAGGACCGTCCCTCTTGATCATTGCACCCACGGACCGTCCATTTCCGGCAAGAACTCACACCGTCCCATCGTTGCGCCTGAAATTGTCACTATCTGTTTTCACTATACCTGAAAACATGTTCCGCGTCAAGACCGGATTTCGGGGACAGACTATGAAAAAGGAATGTATGATGCGTGTTGTTATGTCGTACTCTTGGCATGAGGAGCGTGTCACGGATACGCAAAGAAACCAGGACCGGGTACCCCTGTGGCGGCGATGCTTTTCTTGACCAAATAGAAGCGCAATTGCACCGTTCTGTCCGTCCGAAGAAACGAGGTCCCAAGTCCAGGAAACTCCCCCAATCCGCCACCCCGCACAACAATCTCACTCGAAGAATAGTGACACATGACGTGAGGGTTTCGTGGTCTGTCCATGTATTATCCCATGTCCGACTGCCGCTGTCATTTCGAGGGAGCGTAGCGACCGAGAAATCTTGGC
>CAZLII010000215.1:0-7373 GCA_964559065.1 uncultured Nitrospirales bacterium
AACGAGGCCGGATTCGCGGCCCGCCGCGAATCTGAGGAAAAGGCCCTCGCCGCCGCGGCCGCGCTGCCGGGCCGCGACCGCTTCGGCGGTTGGGCGGACGGACCGAAACGGGAAGCGACGGGCTGGTTCCGCACGGAAAAGATTGATGGCAAGTGGTGGCTGATCACGCCGGAGGGCACGCTCTTCTTCTCGCTGGGCATGGACTGCGTGGGCACGTGGGAACTGACCTTTGTGGAGCGGCGCGAGGATTGGTTTGAGTGGTTGCCCGGTCCGGAAGAAAATCTGTTGGCCGGATTGTACGCCGAGGTTTCCGGCGCGCACAGCGGCGCGGAGATCATTGGCGGCAAAGGCCGTGCATTCAGTTTCTACCGTGCGAATCTTATTCGCAAGTACGGGGAATCCTGGCCGGAACTGTGGCGAAACACCGCGTATCGCCGCCTGCAAGCGTGGGGATTCAACACCATCGCCAATTGGGCGCAGGCCGACGTGCTGGAGCACAGTCCCATGCCCTATGTTGTGTCTTCGCATATCAGCGGCGTGCCGCCGATTGCCGGCGCGACGGGATATTGGGCGAAGATGATGGACGTCTATGACCCCGCGTTCCCGGGGGCCGTGGACAAGGCGCTGGCTTGGCTTCAGGGTCGGCACGGAAAGAACCCGCTCTGCATCGGCTATTTCGTGGATAATGAACTCGCATGGGAGGGGGTCGCACTGGGTGCGCTGAACAGCCCGGCGGAACAGCCCGCCCGCCGCGAATTGCTGCGCCGCCTGCAAGAAAAATACGACAGCATCGCCGCGCTGAACGCGGCGTGGGCGACCGACGCGGCGGATTGGGAATCGCTGCGCGCCCCGGAATCGCTGAACGACGCCGCGACGGCCGACCTGGATGCGTTTCTCTACGCCTTTGCGCACCGCTATTTCCAGACCATCCTGGACACCGGGCGGAAACATGCGCCGCATCAGTTATATCTGGGATGCCGCTTCGCGTCCGACCCCGCGCCCGCGGTGCGCGCCTGCGCGGATGTCGCCGATGTCGTGAGTTTCAATCTCTATTACACCAGCATCCCATCGGACAAGTGGACCGGGGCGGGTGATTTGGGCAAGCCGATCATCATCGGCGAATTTCATTTCGGGTCACTGGACCGGGGCATGTTTCACACGGGGCTGGTGGCGACGGCGGACCAGGACGACCGCGCTGCGCATTATGCTGACTACGTGCGCAGCGTGGCGGAGCATCCCGCCTTCGTCGGCTGTCATTGGTTTCAATACATTGATGAACCCATCACGGGCCGCTGGTTCGACGGCGAGAACTACAACATCGGCTTTGTGGACGTGACCGACACGCCATACCCGGAACTGAACGCCGCCGCGCGCCGCGCGCACGCGGAAGTCTATGAACGCCGCTACGGAGCGAAGCCATGACCCGTCGCGCCGCCGGCCCGCCGCCGGAAACGGCGCTTTACGCGCCCGTTCGGGATTTCCTGGAGGCGCAGGGCTACGCGGTGCGCGGCGAGGTGCTGGACTGCGACATCGCCGCCGCGCGCGGCGATGAACTCATCCTGGTTGAACTGAAGCGCCGCTTCTCGCTGGATTTGCTGATCCAGGCGGCGCGGCGGCAGCGCGTGGGGGATGCCGTCTATGTGGCGGTGCCCGGCCCGGTGGCGATGCCCTGGAAACGCTGGCGGGACTGCCAGCATCTCCTGCGACGCCTGGAACTGGGGTTGATTGTGGTGGATTTTTCCTCGGAATCACCCCGGGTCGAGGTGTGTTTTCATCCGGTCCCCTTCGTCCGAAGACGACAAGCGCCGCGCCGCCGCGCGGTATTGCGGGAACTGAAAGGCCGCAGCGGGGATTTCAATACAGGCGGCAGCGCGCGCGCCAAGGTGATGACGGCCTACCGGGAATCGGCCGTGCGCATCGCGTTTCTGCTGGACCAGTTGGGACCGCAAACCCCCAAGGCGCTCCGCGCGCACGGCACAGGACCCAAGACCCATGCCATCCTCTACCACAACGTTTATGGCTGGTTCGAGCGCATAGACCGGGGCGTGTATGCGCTGGCGGCGGCGGGCCGCGATGCGCTGGCGGAGTATGCCGCCGTGGTGGCGGGCTTCGCGGCGGAATGGACAGCGCCGAAGGCCGGGTGATAGGATGGGCGGTGGGAGTTTCGGCGGAAGGCGTTGCGCCGCGAGGGCGGCTGAGGAGGCAGAACATGCAGCGGCGGAGAATCATTCAGGTCGGCTTGGGCGCCATGGGGCGGGGCTGGGCCAATCTTGTGGCGGAATCGCGGCGGTGGGCCGCCGCTGCGTATGTGGACATCAATGAATCGAACCTGATGGACGCCGCCGCCGCCCACGGCATGCCGAAAGACCGCTGCTTCACGGATTTCAACGAGGCCATCGGCGCGATCGAGGCGGAGGCGGTGCTGGATGTCACCCCGCCGCAGGCGCGGACGGCGGTGTGTCTGGAGGCGTTTCGGAATGGCCTGCACGTGGTCTGCGAAAAACCGCTCGCGGACACCGTGGCCGAGGCGACCGTGATCGTTGACGCGGCGGCCCGCGCGAACCGCACCTTCATGGTGGCGCAGAACTACCGCTATCAGCCGGTCATGCAGACCATGCGCCGCGTCATAGAAAGGGGCCGCCTGGGAACCATCGGCTATGTCAACATTACCTTCTTCAAGGGGCCGCATTTCGGCGGTTTCCGCGAACAGATGCCCTATCCGCTCGCGCTCGATATGTGCATCCACCACTTCGACCTGCTGCGCTTCCTGTTGGGCGACGACATCGAGACCGTGCAGGCGGCGAGCATCAACGCGCCGTGGAACTGGAACCGGGGCGACGCCACCATCATGACGCAGTTGGAGATGGGCAGCGGCGCGGTCGCCAATTACTGCGGCAGTTGGGTCAGCACGGGCTGGGAAACCGGCTGGAACGCCGACTGGCGCATCGAAGGTTCAAAGGGCGTGCTGCTGCTGGAGCAGGACACGGTGTATTTCTCCAACAAGCCCGGCAGCCGCAAGAAGATACCGCTGGTGAAGTTTCCGCGCACGCATCAGGCATACCTGCTGGATGCATTCGCGCGGGCGTTGGATACGGGCGAAGAACCGGAAACCAGCGGCAAGAACAATCTCAACAGTTTCGCGGCCACCCATGCCGTGGTGTGCGCGGCGGAGGAGCGGCGGCGCGTGCTGGTGCGGGAGTTGATTGACGCAGCGTGGTGACGCCGCCGACAAACCGATACGCCTTTTTCCCCTTCTTCGTGTTGGGGGCGCTGTTCATCGTGCTTGCGCCGCTTTTCTGGCTGCATGTGGAAGCGCCCGCCGACAAGCCCGGGCTGCGCACCACAGAACACGCCGACCTGCATCAGCGCGTCCTCCCCTTCTTCCATTATGGTTTCTCTGAATTGCGACAAGGGCGCTTGCCCCTGTGGAATCCGCGCCAGTTGTGCGGCGCGCCGTTTCTGGACGACCCGGCCACGGGCGTGTTTCAGCCGTTGAACACCGTCTTTCTGCTGCCGCCCGTGGAACGCGCCATGGCGGCGCAGGCTTTTTTGGCGCTGTTTCTGATGGCGCTGTTCTTCGTATTGTTTGCGCGTTCGCTGGACGTGGCGTATGTCCCCGCGATGATTGGCGGCATCGTGTATGCGTTCAATGGGGCGACGGCGGCGGCCATGTCGCATCCGGAACTCGCCGCAACGCTGGCGTGGACGCCGCTGCTCTTCTGGGCGCTGCGCGAGTATCCGAGGGAATGGCGGCCGGGCGTGGCGGGCGCGGGCGGTCTGGCGGCCGCCATGCTGGCGCTGGCGGGTTCTCCTGCGCTGTTCGCGGCGACGCTCGCGCTGGCGCTGCCCTATGCGGCCCTGCGCGGCGCGCAGGGTATCCGCGAGGGAGAAAAGGGCGCGCTGTGGCGCGGATTGGGCGGATACGCCCTGATGGCAGCGATTGCGGCGGGTGTCGCGGCGGCGCAATGGCTTCCGTCCGCTTTCTGGCTGGCCAATCTGGAGAATCCTTGGGCGGCGCTCTGGCGTCTGGAGTTCGCCGGGCAGATTCCCGCGCGCCTGCGCGATATTCCGGCCCAGATGCTTGCGGCGCAGCCCGACGTGTTGCCGCGCATGGCCTATTGCGGCGTGGCAGCGCTGGCGGTGCTGCCGGCGGCGTTCTTTCACCGGAGCGCCCGGCTGGAAGCCGTGTTTTTTGCGCTTGCGGCGGCGGCGCTGTTGTATGCGGCGACCGGCGGCGCGGTGGATACCGGCGGCTATCCTCGGGAGGCGTTCATCTTCCCGGCGATGTTCTGCATGGCGGCGCTCGCCGCCATCGGATTCGATCGCGTGCTGGCCACGGGCCGCGATCCGAGGTCCCCGCTGATCTGGGGTCCAGCCCTGATCATGCTGCTGGCGGCTGCCGCCATCTTTTTCCTCGCCTCCGCGCCCGCGCGCGGGCGCATCCTCCCGCTGGTGCTGGTGTTATTGCCGTTTCTGGTCTTCCGGTTCCGCTGGGTGGGCGGCTGTTGCGGCGCGGCGATCGCCCTGTTGGTCTTTGTGGACTTGTACGGAACAGGCGTGAATCAACGCCTCCATCCCTATGCGTCCCCGGCGGGATTCGTGGAAACCCATCGAAACCTCCTGCTCGCGGCGGAAGAGGCGGCGTTGGACGGACGCGCCGTGCTCATCGCGCAAACCGCGCGCAAGACGGCGCCGTTGAACCTCGGCATGTTGGGCGCCCTGCGCATGGCGGACGGCGCATTGCTGCCGCTCAGCCGGGACCAGGCGGGGTGGTGGAAGGCGCTTACCGGAAATACGCACAGCCAAGTGCCGGAAGACCCCGCCGCGCTGACGCGAAAGACCGCGCAGCCCGCCCTGCTCAACTGGATGGCCGCGCGGGTCGTGTTGGCTTCCGTGGACAGCGGTCTCACGCCGGATGCCTGGCAGGAGGCGGGATTGCGGCTGCGCGCCGTCCGGCTGGACAACGGGATGCAGTGTTTCGTGAATGACGCCGCCCTGCCGCGCGCGTATTGGGCGCCGTCGTGGCGCGCGGTGAACGGCGTGGATGAGGCGGTGGCGGCGCTGCTGGGGGCGGGAGGCGGCGATCCACGACAATGGTGCGTTGTCGAGGCGTCGGGAGAGGGCTACGCCCGCCTCGCCGCGATGCTGCCGCCCACGCCCGCCGATGCCCCGCCGATGCCGGTGGACTGGGCGGCGGTGTCATGTCGGATTGTGGAAGACGACGCCGGGCTGGTGCGCATCCGGGTGGAATCGCCGCAGCCCGGTGTGCTGATCTTGGCGGACGCCTTTGCCCCCGGCTGGCGCGTCGCGGTCAACGGCGCGAAGACGCCCATGCTCCGGGTGAACGGGATGTTTCGCGGGGTGGGGCTGCCGGGGGGGACGCATGAGATTGTCTTCCGCTACCGGCCCATTCCCTTCTGGGCGGGCTTGGCGACGAGTCTGGCGACACTGGGGCTGTTGGCGATTGTGGGCCTGATTCGGCTCATGCGGCGGACGTAGCGCGCTCAGGTTTGCAGCGCTAAATAGGCCAGAAAGGCCTCGTGGAAAAATGCCTCTTCCAGGTCCAGGTACAACGCCCGCCGAAGCAGGTAAATCCGCCCGATCATGCGGTCATCCGCATAGATGCATTCATTGCGAATCACGTAACGGGCTGGTTGAGGCTGCATGCATTGAATTGCCGTGACCGACGCGTTGAAACTGAAACGGCGGTCAATGCGTGCGATTTCCTCGTTGTCGCGGAAAACGTGCACGTGCGCGGGCAGGCCGCTGTCCAGGGAAAAACTGGTAAAAAGCCGGTGAATGACCAGCCGACAGACCATATTGCCCTCGGCGTCGGCAACGACCCGATCATGTTTGCCCGAAGCGGACACGATTTGGTAGCGCCATATTGCCTGACCCCCTTCGCAGGCAAAGACCTTGTCCGGCGCATCGAGGGGGCGTTGCAACAGGAGATGTTTTTCAAAGGGATCGGGCACATCGGCATCTGCCTCGGCGGAATCAGGCATCCCCTGCGCCACGGCCAGCATCCTGCGTTCGCGCACTTCATTCATAACGGCGCGCCCGATGAAAATCACCGCGCCCAAGGCCACCATCGCCAGCAAACCCCACAGACCCGCCTTGGTCCAGGTGGGATTGTCCAGGCTCAGTCCGATGATCAGCGCGATAATCGCCTCCAGGATCAGCACGGCATAGATGACGATCAGCCCGTTTGTGAGCGGCGAGATCACTTTGGGGAGGGTGTAATAGCAAATCGCGCGCTCGTAATCCGTGGGATAATCCACCGTCGTCGCCGCACGCGTCATTGTTCAAGGGCTCCTGTTATGCCATGCCCGGAAACCGCCATTGCCCTCAACGGCGGCCGTGCCGCCTATTGTAACGCAGCACGGAGAAAAAGCGAAATGGTTCAGATGAAAAAACTATTGTTCGCCTCCTTCTTTATTATTCGCGTCTATTGGCGTCCATTCGTGGTTCACATTTTTTCCGGAACAGGCTTCTTTCATAAAATGCGCGCGCGGCGTGCGCTTGCGCATTAATGATGCGAGAAACACCGTTCCATCGTGAAGACCATCGTTGCGCCCGCCTCGTTGCAGGCCTGAATCGCCTCGTAGTCGTTCACGCTGCCGCCGGGCTGCACAATCGCGCGCACGCCCGCCGCCGTCGCCGCGTCCACCGCATCGCGGAAGGGAAAGAAGCCGTCCGACGCCATCACCGCGCCGTCCAGGCTTTCGTCGCCCTTGTATTTCGCGCGCGCCTTGGCGATGGCCTGCTGCACCGCGCCCACGCGGTCCTGTTCGCCCGTGCCCACGGCCAGGGTCTGTCCGTTTCGGGCGATGACCACGCCATTCGACCGCACATGGATGTTCACATACCACGCGAAGATCAGGTCGTCCAGTTCCCGCGCATCGGGCAGCCGCGCGATGTCTATCCGGCCCTTCTTGGCGTGTTCGTTGTAGGCGGGGACCAGGTCCGCCGTCGTTTTCACCCGCGACAGATAGGGCCGCGCCAGCACCAGCGAACCGTCATCGAATACCTTCACTTCGAGCACGCCGGTGTCGTCGCCGATATATTTGGGCAGCCCGGCGAAGTCCGGCAGGCGCACCACGCGGATTTCGCGGTTGCGCTTGAAGCGGTCGCCATCGCACAGCGCTTCCAGCGCTCCCGGCGCAAAACCCGGCGCGGCCACGCCTTCCACGATGCTCTGCATGATCTCCACCGCCGTGGCCTCGTCCACCTCGGTGTTGAAGACCACCACCCCGCCGAAGGCGGCCTGCGCGTCGGCGTCGCGTGCGCGCTGATAAACCTCCACCAAAGGCTGCTCACCGCGCCGCATCGCCACGCCCGACGGGTTGCAGTGCTTCATCACCGCGCACGCC
>CAZLII010000216.1:0-7351 GCA_964559065.1 uncultured Nitrospirales bacterium
ACCGCGTCAACACGGCCAAGCGCTTCTGTGATATGGCCGGTCCCGCAAGTATCGTGATTGGACAAGAGACGTGGACTGCTGTCAAAGACCGGGCAAAGGGAAATCCCATCGGCACGATTATGCTCAAGGGCAAGGAAGTCCCTGTGCAGGCGCACAAAATCCTCGGACTGAAGCCCGGTGCCGCACGGAAAACATGATTGTCTGGCAAAAATATTTTAGTATTTAATTTATTATTGGGATTAGGAAAGGGACAAAAAGGACGAAAGGGACAAGCAAGGATGAGAGGGACGAAAAGGACGGGGTGTTATTTGGCGGTGGAAAGCAGGAAAGAGGGGTATACCGTTCAGTTGCAGGCAGATGACTACATTCAAGGGGCAGATTTAGGCGAAGACTGTTTTTTTCAGCACAATTGCGGCCAGGGCAATTCCGATTAGCGCCATCGTGATATGCCCGCCCCATTGGCGCATCCATCCCGGATTTACCGCTGTGACGCCTGGCAGTTCAGGTGTCTCGTTCGGCGCAATTTCCATAGGTTGGGGGCGCAAACGCGTCTCGACTGACGCAGCCATGTCGCGGGCGCGCCGGGCGAGTTCAATTTCCTGACGGAGGATGGGGCGGCGTCCTTCGGGAGTATCCATGAAGACATAGCCTGCGGCGTCCCAGCCTTGTTCGAGGCGTTTACGGCGCAAGGCGGGCGGCTCATAGGCGTATTCCCGCACGCGGCTCAATACCGTTGGGAATGACGGTTGCGGGTTCCACGGCGTATCAAAGACCACTTCGATACGGCGCAGTCCCGCCTCCAGGTCCTGAGGGTCGTTTATCCAGTCATTTCCTCTGCGAATGCCGCCGAAGTATTCGTTCTCATCGTTCTGGAAACGGAGTTTGAACGTTGCGGCGTTCTCGGGGACGGCGCCGTAAAGGAACGCGTTCCCTTGGGCCGCCAGGATGGAAATGACTATCGGCATCGCATACATCATGGTATTCAGTATAGAATGCGGCGGCGTCAGTCTCAAGCAAGGCTTTGCACATGGCCGGGCCGGCGGATTCGGGAATAACACGGCCTGCGCGCGTAAATTTGAAACCTTATCAATAACCCGTGTATCAATAGGATCATGAAATTCAACATATATCGCAGTCATTGGTGCGTGGTGCTGGCGGCGCTGGCGGCGCTGGGCTGCGCCTCGCATGGAAAACCGCCGAAACCGTATCCGCCATATGAAGGCCCCAGACCGGCGGACGCGGTGGACTTTCCGCGTGTGACGCTGACCCAGGATTTCAGCCCCTTGGATGACACGGTGCGGTGGGTGGGCGAGCGCATCGGCGGCGGCCTGGTGTCAATGAACGGCATAGGCGATCGGCCGCTCCCGCCGCTGAAGATGAAGCGGAAACCTTACGAATACCTGGTCGCCCAACTCGCCATGTACACGGGTTGCCAATTCTATGCCGGGCCGTATTACTTTTTCCTTTACGCGCCCGGATACGAAACCCTGATGAACATTTCACTTCATGATCGGCTGCATGACCGGTATGCCGGATTGAGCGGTGCGATGGCTTTCGGGGCCAACACGGAACTCTTCAACGTGTTCGCGATGCTGAGCAAGAGCCTGGACATCACGGTCATCGCCGACAATCCCATCGCCGACAGCCGCTGCGGGGAGATGGCGCTGCCGGAAATCCCGTTGCGGGCCGCGCTGGAGGCCATTCTGCAGTCGGCGCGCATCGCCCCCGGCGCTTTCAGCGTGGACGGCACGGAAGAGTATGTCTTCTTCCATTCTCTGCAGAACCGGAACCTGCGTGCGCTGTTGCTGAACGAATCCGAACTCAACAGCGATCAACTCGCCCTCTTGAACCGCAAAGTCAGCCTCATGCTGCCGGAGCCGCCGATGGTCACGGCGGGCATGGTGTTTAGGCACAATGCCTCGGCGTTGGGACAGGTGCTGGGGCCGATGTCCAGCCAGATGGGCGTGCGAGTCGGGGTAGAGGACGCGCGCTTGCTCCCGCTCCCGGTAAACCCGTGCGTGATGAACAATGTCCGCATCCGCACCGCGATGGATTTGCTCATCCGCCAATGGCCGCTGCCGGACTTTGGTTATGTGTTGCGCGGCGACCAGATTGTGATTGTGCGGCGAAACACTGTCCCGGCGGCGGAATAGGCGGAAGCGGCGACCCGCTTCATTGCCCCTGATACCGCTGCAATTTCACCAGGAAGGCCGTGGCGCGGTCCTGCATTTCCGTGGCGAGTTCATCAACGCGCTTGTTGAACAGGCTGTGGAAAGCAAGCGAGGGTATGGCGATCATCAGACCCGCCACCGTTGTGACCAGGGCCTTTGATATGCCCGCGGAGAGCACCTGCGGGTCGCCGAGTCCCCGTGCGGTGATGGCGTCGAAGACCTGCACCAGCCCCAGCACAGTGCCGAGCAATCCCAACAGCGGGCTGATCCCCGCAACGATTTCCAGCACGGTCAGGCCCCGTTCCAGGCGCCCCACTTGGGTGCGCCCCACCGCGCGCAGACTTTCCACCGCCTGCGCGTGGTCGAGTCGGCGGTTGCGGATGACTTCCGCGAGGATGCCCGCAAAAGCCCCTGCGCAGCGCTGGCAGGCAATGAGCGCCGCCGGGGCCGACGCTTCGCCCTCGTAATCCTCGATGATCCGCAGGGTGACTGGATCAATCACGCGGTTGCGCCGTAGCGCCATCGCCCGCTCAATGATGATGGTCAGCGCCACCGCCGAGCAGATGCCCAAGGGAAGCATCGTCCATCCGCCCTGGCGGACCATTTGTAACGTTTCAAACATGCGCAAACTCCTGATCGTAACGGCGCGCGGTGATCAAAGGACGCAAACGACAAAAAGGACACAAGGGACCAAAGGACACAAAGGACGCGTCGGATAAGCAAGAAGTTTTCTCCATTATATGACACATAGGATATGAAGGGCGAAAAAAGGCGCGAGGGCTTTAGAGAGAATGCGAAGCGAAAGCACGGATTGAAAGCATTTTAGCCGTCTGAAGCAGATGTAAGGATGTTGATTCCATTTGGACTGCGGTGGCTTGCCACCGCTTTCAGCCGGGCGGCTTGCCGCCCGGGCGTCCGGGGAAGCCTGGACACATAAAAGCGGTGGCAAGCCACCGCAGTCCAAAAAAAAGCGGAAACTTCTGATGACGGGAACAATCGTTGCTTGCCTCCTTCATTCGGCTAATATGTTGCCTCTTTTTCAGCGCTGCAGGAAACTGAAGGTCCATCGAATCTCCAGGTGCTTCTCGCGGTACAACTCTGGCACTTCAAACGGGAACGGGGGAAACGGCGCGGCCTGTTCCAGGGCCGCCCTGCACAGTGCCGCAAAGACCCGGTCCTGGGGCTGGCCCACGATGCGGGCGAAGAGCAGCGATCCGTCCGGTGCGATGGCGCAGTCAATCACGGCATCGGTCGGATTGGTGCCGGAATAGCGCGTCAGCAGGGCGACATTCCAGCGGCGCTCCACGCGGCGGCGCACCTCGCGCAGATAAGGCGCGATCTGATCCTGCATGGCCTCAAGTCCCGCGACTCCACGGTACTTGATCTGATCCCGCACGCGCCCTTTGGTCGTGCGCGACCCCTCTTCGAGGGGGGCGGGCGTCTCGGCGGCGGGGCTGTCAAAATCGGGAAGAGGCGGGGTCATGTGCGACGGCAGCAAATCGCGAGGCGGCAGGACAGGGGAGGGGGCGGGGGTCCGCGCATCCGCCACGCGCAACGGCGCATCCTGCACGCTGTCCGGCTCCAATTCGACCATCGGCGCGCGGGATACCGCAGCGGGGTCTGTGGCGTCTTCCAGCGGCATCGGTTGCGGTGGCGCCGGCGGGGTTATCGTCGCTGGCGCGGGGCGTGCGGCAAGAATGTCGAATTCCGCCACTTCGTCCACTCGCGGACCGGCTTTCTCGCCACCGCGCCGCGTTTCGTCGGTGGCCTGCGCGTCGAACTCGGCGATGAGATCGGTCGGTTGCACCGGTTCCTCGGCGGGGGTATGCACATCCGCGAGACGCCGAATGGCTTGCGGCGGTTGAAGATTCAGCACGACCGGTGTGTGGCGCGGCATCAGTCCCCAAGAATCCCGCGTGGACCGCGCACTCCATGGCGCCGCCAGCAAGAGGGCATGGACAAGTAGGGAGACTGCTCCCGCCCTTTTCATGCGCTGTGCATATGTCATCGCCCGTCCAGTTCGCCTGCCTCAGACTTGTAACCGGCATTCTGTCGTTCCGCCTGATTCTACATCATGGATGAAATGGATGCGATGGCGTCCTTGGAACCTGCGAAAAGGGCTGACCTGTGGGGTCCTGAGAACCTCACAGGTAAGAATTTGCTAAAAGAGTTCCGTGAGGTGCATGCCTACATAATTTGCCGGAAATTTGCTTGGCCAGCGTAGAAACTCGACATGGCCGTCCATGTAAAGACAATTGCCGCCTCCGGGCACATGGTTGAAGCAAGTTGCTCCACCTTTATAAGCGATTTCATCCCACATGATGGGAATCTCGCTGGCGGCTTTAGCGCTGGCGGCCGGGTTGTTGATATCCGTGATGAAGAAGCGCTCAATGCCCATGCGCAAGCGCGGAATCGGACCCAAATCCCCGTGCATAAGTTTCACGGCTTCTCGTGTAAGATCGTCTCCGGTAAGCGTTGTCAACTTCGTATACAGATCAAGAATTGCCAGGACGACCTCCGGCTGGAGATAAACGAGCAATTGCATGGCATCCGGCAAGCGGTAATGCGGCGGCTCGACCCCCGGTAATAGAAGTCGTTCTTCCATGAAGGCGTAGCCGAGATAATAGTAACTGCCGCGCGCAAGACGGCATGGTTCCACCGGCTTGGCGGGATCACCGTCTTGGTGGAATGCTCTGTAAACGCTTTCCGCGTCGGAATCCGAGGGACATACGCATATGCCCACATCGCTCAGATATTCGGGATAAACGGCGGGGCCGTTGAACGTTGCGTCCCCACTGAAGTTTCCACTGCAATCGAACAGTTTCTTCGTGGGGAACATTTCCCCTTTGGCTTCGTTTGCGTACATGTTGAAGACCAGCCCCATCTGCTTCAGATTGTTCTGGCAGGTGGAACGCCGGGCCGCTTCGCGCGCCCGCGCCAAGGCCGGCAGCAGAATCGCCGCCAGAATCCCGATGATCGCAATGACCACCAACAATTCAATCAGAGTGAATCCCAGTTTTTTCATGACTTTTCTCCCTTGCAAAGTAATAATGAAGGACTGTTGAGCATGCCGCCCGCCGCGCCCATGCGGCGTCACGCGGTGAGTTCTATTGTATACCTTTCGCGGTAAAATGCAAGCGGCGTTTTTCGTAGTATGGCGGGGTGAAAAAGGGGGCCGACATCCTTCCCGCGTTTCCATGTGTTTGTCGGACCAGTCGGACAGGTCGGACCAGTCGGACGCGTCGGACATCGGTTGTCCGGTGATATGAATAAGTTCTGGAGTACAGGCTTTAGCCTGTTGAGTATTGAGGCAGACATTTTGGTTTTCCTCATTCCCTGCACGCTAAAGCGTGTACTCCAAACTTCAATCAGTTCTGGAGTACAGGCTTCAGCCTGTCGGATGCAGGCGGAACACCTATGCTATCGAAGTTTCCGAATCATGATGTTGCGGTACCAGGCTTCCCCGCCGTGGTCCTGAAGCATAAGCATCCCCTCAAGCGGCAAGTCGTTATAGGCGATCTTGAATTTTCCGAGGGGGATGGTCATTTGGGACAAATCTGTGTGAATAATTCGCCAGCCGTTCATGAAAACGACGACTTCTTTCCCTTTCACGGTGATGTCGAAGGAGTTCCATTCGCCGACGGGCCGGGACATGTTGAACATGGGGGTGACAATGTCATAGATGGAGCCACAACTGTTTTTGCTGGGTGGCTTGCCGTGGTCTTCGAGCACCTGGATTTCAAAACCGCGTTGAACGGGGTCATTGGGCTGGGACCGCAGGAAGACGCCGCTGTTGGCGCGGCGGGCGAGTTTGAATTCGATATGCAATTCAAAATCGCCGAATCGTTCAGGTGCATACCCCACATACCGGAGGGGATATAGGGTTTTTCCATAGATATGCAGCACGCGGTCCTTGATCTCGAATATGTCCTTGTCGTCGGTAATGTTTTTCCATCCTGGAGCGTGTTCAGCGTCCAGAAGATCAATCCATCCCTCGCCTTCAGGGCGGGGCGTCGGTTGCCCCAGAGACGCGGGACCTTTGACGGCGCCACCGCACGCGGCAAGCGCCATGGCGCACAGCAGTGCACAGGTCAGAGGGATTATGTTTTTCATGGTTGAATCCTCCAGTTTATAGGACCAACAGGACCAATAGGACTGATACGACTGATAGGACCGATAGGACCTATAGGTCCTATTGCATCTTCTCGATCATGCTTGTCGCCGCTTTGCCTGATGTTATACTGTGACCGGACATGGGATGCAAGGCGACCGGGGCAAGGCTCCGGACAGGCAAGGAGACAAGGACATGCAAGCAGGAATGAATCGTCGGCGTTTTCTGGGGATGACGGCGGGCGCGGCGGTGGTGGCGGGAATGGCGACACACCGGGCTTCAGCGGAAGCGGGCAAGCCGGTGCGTGTCGGCGTGATCGGCACGGGCAACCGGGGTTGTTCGCTGTCCCGCACAATGCTGCACATGCCGGATGTGACCATTCCGGCGGTGTGCGATATCCGGCAGGAATCGGTGCAGGCCGCGCAGGACCTGGTGGAAAAGGCGGGGCGTCCCCGCCCGGAGGCCTACACGCGCGATGAATACGCCTACCGTGAACTGCTGGCGCGGGACGATCTGGACGCCGTGATCATCGCCACCCCGTGGAACTGGCACACGCCGATGGCGGTGGACGCGATGCGGGCAGGCAAATACGTCGGCGTTGAGGTGCCCGCAGCGATCACCTACGAGGAGTGCTGGGCGCTGGTGAATACCTGCGAGGAAACAAAAGTCCCCTGCATGATGCTGGAAAACTGGAGTTTCCGACGTGATAATCTGGCGCTGCTCAACATGGTGCGGCAGGGGCTTTTCGGCGAAATTGTGCATGTGCACTGCGCGCATTCGCACGATTGCGTGGACCACTGGTTTTTTGACACCGAAGGGAACATGCGCTGGGGCGGCGAGTTTCTGGTGAAGCGCAACTGCGATCAATATCCCACGCACAGCCTGGGACCTGTCTTGAGTTGGATGGACATCAATTGCGGCGACGCTTTCGCTACGCTGACCTCGACTGCGACGGCCTCGCGCGGGATCAACGCCCATTTCACGCGCAAGTTCGGGCCGGACCATCCCAACGCAAAGCGCGAGTACAAACAGGGCGACATCGTCACGTCGGTGGTGCGCACGCAGAACG
>CAZLII010000217.1:0-7335 GCA_964559065.1 uncultured Nitrospirales bacterium
GTCCGGGTAGAACGCCTGCGTGTAGCGCATCAGTTCGCGCACCCGCATCCACCCAGGCAGCTCGCGGTCTTCAGACAGATACCCGATCCGCGACAAGACCTCCACCGGATGCCGCGCCGGATCGAAGCCGAAAACCCGCACCGACCCCTGCTTCGCGCGCAACACGCCCAGCAGATGCTTGATCAGCGTCGTCTTGCCTGCGCCGTTCTCGCCGACCAGCCCGAAGACCACGCCGCGCGGCACGCTGAGCGATACCCCGTCCAGCGCCGTCTTGCGCTTGAACCTGCGCGCGAGGTCGCGCACTTCCACCACGGTGTCCATTGCCGTCTCCCCGGGTTGCGTCATGGCTCACACTCCCTGTCCAGCGGTCCCAGCCGTTCATAGCGCTCGCGCACAATGTCGAGCACTTCGTCCAGCGAAAAGCCCATGTGCTGCGCGTCCACCGCCAGCGCGTCGGCCCGCGTCGTCAGAATGCGCACGCGCTCCCGCCGCGCCAGCGGCGACCCCGCGTCCGAGATGTAGGTGCCCGCCCCCGGGCGCTTATAGACCAGCCCCGCCTGCTCCAACTCGCGGTAGGCGCGGGCCACGGTATTGGGGTTGATCAGCAGGCGTTGCGCCAGCACGCGCACCGGCGGCAATTCGTCGTCCGCCTGAAGCCGCCGCGCAGCGACCAGGTACTTCACCTGCTCGACGATCTGCAGGTAGATGGGCTTCGGGTCGCCCGGATGGATGTGAATTTGCATGGCGCATCCGATCGAATTATTGTATGCATACGTTAACACAATTTGATCCCCGTGTCAAGTACTTTTTTGCACGCTTGCCTGGGCGCCGTCGGGGACGCCGGGTTTTATTGGAATGGGGGTGCAGCCTCATGATAAAATAGCGTTGCAGTTCGGGAGCGTTCGTTTTTCCCGGCATTTCCCCCACACAGGCAGCATTTACAGGAGAAAGCGTACCATGCCACTTGTACCCATGCGTCAGATATTGGATGAAGCCGCGAAGGGCGGCTATGGCGTTGGCGCGTTCAACGTCAACAACATGGAACAAATCCAGGCCATCATGCAGGCCGCGAATGACACAAACAGCCCGGTGATCATCCAGGCGAGTCGCGGCGCATTGAAATACAGCAAGATGATCTACCTCAAGAAATTGATGGAGGCGGCGGTGGAGGAATATCCACACATCCCCGTGGCGCTGCACCTGGACCACGGCAACAGCGTGGAAACCTGCAAGATGGCGATTGACCTGGGCTTCACGTCGGTGATGATGGACGGATCGCTGGCGGAAGACGGCAAGACCCCCAACAGTTACGAGAAGAACGTGGAGGTGACGCGGGCGGTGGTGGAACTGGCGCATCCTTTGGGCGTGACGGTGGAGGGCGAGTTGGGCTGTCTGGGCGGCATCGAGGACGGCCACGGCGCGGGGCTTTCCGACGACGCGGTACAAGACCATCTCACCGATCCGGCGCAGGCCGAGGACTTCGTGAAGCAAACAGGGCTGGACGCGCTGGCGGTCGCCATCGGCACGAGCCACGGCGCATACAAATCAGGCCGCAAGGACCCGAAAACCGGCGAGGTGCTGCCGCCCGCCCTGGCCATGGACCGCATCCACGAAATCCACAAGCGCATGCCGCACTGCCACATGGTGATGCACGGCTCCAGTTCCGTCCCGCAGGAACTGGTGGACGTTATCAACAAGTACGGCGGCAAAATGCCCGGCACTTTCGGCATCCCCATCGAGCAGATTCAGGACGGCATCAAGCACGGCGTGCGTAAAATCAACGTGGACACCGACAGTCGCCTGGCGATTACCGGCGCGATCCGCAAGGTCATGGCGGAGCAACCGGAGAAATTCGACCCGCGCGATTATCTCAAGCCCGCGCGCGACGCCGCTTATCAGGTGTATCTTGCGCGGATGAAGGCCTTCGGCCAGGCGGGACACGCCGGCGACTATCAGCCCATGACGCTGGACAAGATCAAGGCGATCTACCGCTGATCCGCAAAACAGCATCCTATTAACGCCGCCCGTCGGCAATGCGTTCCGGCGGGCGGCGTTTTCTGCCGATGTCCCCGCTGTCTTACCGCCCCACCAGATAGGAAATGAGGGCGATGATCGGCATCATGACAGTCAGCACGAGGGTCAAGATCAGCGAACCGCCCCAGAGATAAAATACGAACTCGACGTTTTCCACCCCTTTCTCCTCCAAATACATGGTTGTTTCTCCCGTGCAATGCGCGGCCACCCGGATGCAGCGGAATTTCACACGGCTTCCCGAAGGCGGCACGACATTATACCTGATTGCGGCGGCGTCACCGCTGGATGCCAATCGTTGTGGACGTTATGGACGATAAGAATATGTGGCTGAGCGTTCGACCGCAGGGGCTACTCTCGGAGAATCACGTCGCAGGCGAGGCGGACCTTTTGCATGATGTTGCGGAAGAGGCCGCCTTTTTGCGCGCGGGCGCGCAGCCGGATGATGAGTTTGCGTTGCAGGCGGTAGCGGTCGAATTTCGGGGGCTTCGGCGGGGCCACGCCCGGCCCCGCGTCTTCCAGCGGCTTCCAGAGTGTGTCCAGGGGAAACCCGAAAACCGTCAGGTCGTCGGGGTCCAATTCGCCGATGATGCGGCGCATGAGCGCGAGTTTTGCCGGGTCCGACGCCAGTTCCTGCACCCATTTTTTCACGGAGGCGGTGGTCGGCCGGGTGTGTTGCGCCACGCCGATGGGGTCGCCCAGTCCTTTGGGGCGCTCTTCATTGCCCTCCTGTTTGCCGTAATCTATCGCCTCCTGCTCGAACGGCACGCCGATGTGCTCGCAGATGCGCGCAAACCAGGTTTCGGGGTCTTTCACGAAGTCTTCGTATCTCACGTGAATGAAAGGGACCTCCGTCTGGCGGAGAAAGGCGGCGATGGCCGGCACATAGCGGTTGAGGATCGGATTGTACTGCTGGGCTGTCTGGTAGTCGCCGTCGAAAAAGGAATTGGCGAAGGAGGAAAAGATGGCGAGCGGATGTCGCGTGATGACCACATATTTGGCATCCGGAAAAACCCGCATCAGGAACGGCAGGATGAGCGCATAAGCGGGGGTCTTGTCCAGACAGACCGGCTTGTCGCCCTTCGCTGCCAGATAGCGCCCGTAGAGCACATCGCAATAGGCGCGGCATGCGTCCCAGTAATCCTGCTCCTTGCGGGGCAGTTGGTCCACGAAGAGTTTCTGCGATTCCGCCGCGAGTACATGATCATAGGGGGCCTTGTCCACCTTGTCCCAGACACCCAAGTGCGCCAGCGGGGTGAGCAGATGCGGTTCGGGGCCGCCCTGAATCATCGAATGCGAGGACAACATATGCTCGAGCATGGTCGTGCCGGAACGCGGCGCGCCAATGACAAACAACATTTTGACCGACATGTTTTGACATCCCTTTGCGTGATGGGCTGTTGTGATGGGCTACCTTATCGCGTGACGTCCCGGCATGTCAATCGCAATCTGAACATGAGGAACCGGAAACTGGCATTCTCCCTGCAATCCGCCATATGATACGCATTGGGATGCATTTGAAAGAACACGCTTGTCCAAAATAGACTGTTGGCAATCCAAACCACCTGTTGTAATAACCTTGAAAACACCGTCGAATCGGGGTAACGCCAAGGGTTTTTGCTACAGGCAAACCTGTCCCGGAGAATGTCTATAGCAGCATTGGTTGCTTGGGTATGACGGCTGTGGCTTTGCGCCCTCACCCTGTCCCTCTCCCAGAGGGAGAGGGAATTTGTGGTGCAAACCTGAGGAATGCCGCTGCTCCCTCTCCCTATGGGAGAGGGGTGGGGTGAGGGGGCAGATCAACATAGACGGCCTTTCCGACACAAGGAATACTTTGGACAGCACTGTTGAAAGAAATGTACTCTGTCGGGTTTTGAAAACCCCACTATTCCAGAACGAACGGTGCGGCGCTAGGCGCCGCAGCGGCGGCCGACACGCGGGAGCGGCGTCACGAGGCGCTAATCTTAATGTCCTCGTTGTCCTCTTCAAAGACCGGAGCATCACGTGAACTCCGAAGCCAAACAACAGATATTACTATGCTCTCTCGCCGCCGCGGCCTGCACAGCCGCGTATTTTCTCGCGGACATCGCCCTCGCGCAATACTTCCAGGGGCAACGCGACACTTCGCTGTATCTTGCATTCCGGTTTCTGGCGCAGACGGGGCGCGCGCGCCCCTATCTCATCGCAGGGGCCATCGCCTGGCTGGCATGCCGGTGGCTACGTCCGGAGCGTGCGCCATATGCGGGCTATTTCGTCGTGACAGTGGCGATCACGGGCATCGCGGCACTGCTGATCAAAATGATTTTCGCCCGCTATCGGCCCGGACTCTTTTTTGACGAATCGCTCTACGGATTCTTTCTGTTTCACTACCGATCCTCCTATCTTTCCTTCCCTTCCGGCCACGCGGTGACGTATATGGCGGTGTGCGGGGCGCTGGGGCGCCTGTTCCCCCGGTGGTTCTGGCCGCTATGCGCGGCGGGAATCGTGCTATCCTTTGGGCGTGTCATCACGACGCAGCATTATCTCAGCGATGTGATCGCCGGGGCGTGGCTGGGTTACGCGGGGTCGGCGCTGATATGGCACTGGTTTTTCGAAAAGGACAAGGAGCGGGCGGAAATTGTTCGGGAATGAAAAACTCCGGATCGCGTTGTTGGTTGCCGTGGCATGCTTGTCCTTCTTCGCGGGGATTGGCCGCGCGCCGTTGTTCAACAAAGACGAGGGCGCATTCTGCGAGGCCACGCGCGAGATGCTTGCGAGCGGCAATTACCTGATGACCTATCTGAACGGCGAGCCGAGATACGACAAGCCGATCCTCTTCTACTGGTTGCAGGCGCTGAGCGTCAAACTTTTCGGCCTGACGGAATTCGCGTTCCGGCTGCCCTCCTCGATTGCAGCGAGCCTGTGGGCCTTGGCGCTCTATCTCTTCGCGCGACGGCGCTTCGGCGCAGAGACCGCGTTCTGGGCGGCGTTCTTTCTCATGACCTCCGCCCAGGTGACGGTGATCGGCAAGGCGGCCATCGCCGACGCGCTGCTGAACCTCTGCATCGCCGTCACGATGTTTTCGCTATGGCTTTATTATGAGCGCAACGACACGACGCATCTCTACGCGGCGGCCATCGCGATGGCGCTGGGCATGCTGACCAAAGGCCCGGTGGCGGTCCTGATTCCGTGCGCGGTGACGTTCCTGTTCTGTCTGATTCGCGGCGAATGGCGGCGCTGGTTCCGGTCGCTCGCCGCGCCGGGGCCGATCCTGCTCTTCCTGGCGATTGCTTTGCCGTGGTATGCGGCGGTGCTTTGGGTTCAGGGCTGGGACTTCGTGGAAGGCTTCTTGCTCCGGCATAACGTGCAGCGATTCGGCGGACCCTTCGAGGGACACGGCGGCAGCCTCATCTATTACGTGCCGGTCATCCTGGTCGGCGTGATGCCGTTCACGGCGGTGCTCCTGCGCAGCCTGTCGCGCTTCCGCGCGGATTTTCGCGATCCCTTCCGGCAGTATCTGCTGCTGTGGTTCCTGTTTGTCTGGGTCTTTTTCTCGCTTTCGGGCACAAAACTCCCGCACTACGTCATCTACGGCTACACGCCGCTGTTCCTGCTCATGGCCCTGCATCTGGGGGAAGTGCGCAGCGACCGCTGGCTGCTCGCGCCCGCCGTGCTGTTGTTCATGGTGTTGCTGGCGCTTCCCGCCGTGCTGCCCCTCGCCATCCCGCGCGTAAAAGACCCTTACGCGGCGGATGCCCTGCGCGCCGCTGTGGGCTATCTGCGGCATTGGACCTATCTGCTGCCGATGGGCACGGGGCTGGCCTGTCTTCTCGCAATGGCTTTCGCCCGTGGCCCGTCGCGCGCATGGAAACTGGTCGCGGTGGGCCTGATCATGACGGCCATGGTCAATTTTATCGGCATGTTTCTCACGGGCGCGGTGCTGCACCAGCCGGTGAAGGAGGCGGCGCTGGTGGCGCGCGAACACAACCTCGAAGTGGTCCCATGGCAGGTAAGCCTGCCGAGTTTCATGGTCTATCAGGAGCGGCTGATGCCGAAGACGCCATCCGGCCCTGAACTGGTGGTTTTGACCGAGTCCCACTGGCTCCAGCATCTGGGTGAGCACGAAGTGCTCTATGAGAAGCATGGTATCGCCCTGGCACGCATCACGCGCCTGGCAGGCACTTAGCAGCGCTCCGGACCGGCCCCTGCGGATGCGCAGCATCACGGCGAACACCCCGCGAAATCGCCCCGCGTTCATTCCCCGCAGGCGCCAACGGCGCTGATTTGCCCCAGGCCGGTCAACGTTTCCAGGTTTTCCTGGTACTGACCCCAGGCGCTGCCCCGTTCCTTGAGCATGAAATCCAGCCAGGGTTCCAGCACGGACAAGGTGATCGAACGCTGCAGGGATGCCGAAATGTAAGACCGGAATGGGCAGGCAAAAGACTCAGCCAAGTTGCAGAGCGATGCGTTCTGCGCGAACTGGCAGTGGCTTCCTTCCGTGATGCTGACCAGATACTTGCATGAAGTCGGCATGTTGTTGTACATCGGCGTCTGGTTCGACGCGGGCGGCGTGACACAATCCGACGCACCCGCGAGCACCAGCGCCGGAATGAGCACATTTGCGGACGCGGCAATGGCGGACGGATTCGTTTCGGCCGCCGCGATCGGAACCAGCGCGTGAATGTTGGCGCTGTGCTGCACCGAAAGCACCGCCGCGCCGCCGCCCATGCTGTGGCCCATGACCGCGGTGGCATTCCGCACCTTGCCCAGGAAAGGCGAATCGGCACGCCCCCCTTCCGCCTGCATGACATCCGCGATAAAGGCCAAATCCCTGCCGAATTCGCCGTGGCTGGGGAACAAACCGCTCTCGGTCTTCGGCAATACGAAGAAGTAGCCCTTGGCCGCAAGCGATTGCCATAAATAGTCGTATGATGTGGTGCTGATCTGATAGCCGTGCCCCATCACCACCACCGGGAACTGGACGCCCGCATCGCCCGCAACAGGCTTGTTGGCCCCACTTTCCATGGCTGGATAATAGACGCGTACGTCCACCTGACGATTGTTTCGGGAAGCGTCAACGAAAACAATATCACGATAACCAATCAAATAGACCGGGTCTTCGCCCTCACCTTCCCCTTCGCCCTCGCCTTCCCCTTCGCCCTCGCCTTCCCCTTCGCCCTCGCCCTCACCCTCGCCCTCACCCTCGCCTTCACCTTCCCCTTCGCCCTCGCCCTCGCCTTCACCTTCGCCTTCCCCTTCGCCCTCCCCTTCGCCTTCCCCTTCGCCCTCGCCCTCACCCTCGCCTTCCCCTTCGCCTTCCCCTTC
>CAZLII010000218.1:0-3319 GCA_964559065.1 uncultured Nitrospirales bacterium
GCACAGGAAGAAACATCTTCCTGAACACGTACTAAAGCAGTGCTGTGCTGAAATAGCGTTCCGCGCGGTCGGGCAGAACGGTGGCGATGTTGTCGGACATGGTCTCGGCTATCCGGCGGGCCGCCCAGACATTCGCCCCGGAGGAGATGCCGACGAGCAGTCCGTAATCGCGCCCCAGTTGACGGGTGGTTTCGATGGCATCCTCATCAGTGACTTCGATGACGTCATCCACTAGAGAAACATCGAGCACAGCGGGGATGAATCCGTCGCCGATGCCTTGGATTTGATGGAGGCCGGGTTCATGACCGAGCAGGGCGGAGGCGTTCTTGGGTTCCACGGCGACAATGCGCACACCCGGTTTTCGCTCTTTGAGAAATGTGCCGACGCCTTGTAGCGTGCCGCCGCTGCCGACCCCGGCGACAAAACAGGCAATGTCGCCGGTCAGTTGCCGCCAGAGTTCATGGGCGGTTTCTTCATAATGGATGCGGGGGTTTTCCGGATTCTCAAACTGCTGCGGCACAAAAACCCGTGAATCCCCGGCCTCGATTTCCTTGACCTTGTCCACCGCGCCCTGGATTCCGGCTTCAGCAGATGTAAGGATGAGTTCCGCTCCCAGCGCCTGAATGAGTTTTTTCCGTTCCACGCTCATGTTTTCAGGCATCACGATCCGCACCTGATACCCTTTGAGACGGCCGACCAACGCAATGCCGATGCCCGTATTGCCCGAGGTCGGCTCCACGATAATCGAATCGGTCCGGAGGCGTCCGTCGCGTTCCGCGCCCTCAATCATCGCCAAGGCCACGCGGTCCTTGATGCTGCCGCCGGGGTTGAGAAACTCCGCTTTGGCATACACGTTTTCATCCCGGAGTCGAATCAGGGGCGTATTCCCAATAAGCGTAAGAATATTGTCCGTCAGCATGACAGGATTCCCACCTTCCAGTTCTTGGGAGCGAATTGTAGCATAGGACGGAGTGGTTGCGGCAATGGGGCGCGGGGGTTGTCAATTCAGGAGGGCGTGCGTAGAATGACACGGACGAACACAGACGAACACGGAAAAGCAGGAAGAGACAGAGATGAGCACGGAAAAAAACAGAAAGGCGGGAACAGAAAAAGACACACTGATTCCGAAGCATGGTGGATTTCGCCAATTGAAAACCTTCCAGTTGGCTGAACTCATCTACGATGTGACGGTTCGTTTCTGCAATAGATACATTGACCCACATTCGAGGACCCACGACCAAATGGTACAAGCCGCGCGTAGCGGTCGGCAGAATATCGCCGAAGGAAGTGTTGTCTCGGCCACGTCCAGAAAAATGGAAATGAAACTCACCGGGGTTGCGAAGGCCAGCCTGGAAGAACTTCGCCTCGATTATGAGGATTTCCTGCGCCAACGTGGTCTTCAGATTTGGAAACCCGATCATCCGTCACTGATTCGGTTTAAGGCGATGCGGTGTTCTTGCCTGGAGGATTTTCGGAAATGGATACAAAATGAGATAAAACAAAAAGATAAGAACACAGACACACACGGACACACACGGACAACGGAAGATCTGCCGGAGGATGTCCGTGAAAGTCCGTGCGTGTCCGTGTTTGCAGCCAATGGTGCACTGTCGTTGTTGAACCTGTGCATCTATTTGCTTGATCGTCAAATGAAGGCGCAAGCGGGCGCCTTTGAGAATGAAGGCGGTTTTACGGAGCGATTGTATCGCCGGCGATCGCAACAACGGAAATCAGAGAATACGTAAATTGGGTTTTTGCGATCGCCGGCGATCACAACGACGGAAATCAGAGAATACGTGAATTGGGTTTTCGCCAACGCGCCTATTCGAAAACAAGTCGGAGAATGCGGATGCTTCACTACACAAGTATTCTGGCGGCAATTCTCTTGGCGGCAGCCACGACGCCCGGAGGGAGCGGCACCATGTCTGAGGAGCGGCAAATCACGTTTTCGTGCAAGAATCATGAACTCGACAACAATGACAATTTCTCCCCGGATGGACGATTTCTGTGCTACGACACGCGGGAAACGGCGGGGCCGGGCATTGAGAACTCACAATCCATTGAACTGGTGGAAATCGAAACCGGGCGGGAAATCGTCATCTACCAGCCGCCGGCGTCCATCACCGGCGCAGAAGCCGCGCCGGGCGTGGGCGCGGCATCGTATTCCTGGACGGAACCCAGGGTCGCGTTTATCCACGGGCCGTTGCTGGAGGATGTGCCCGCGCGGGGCTATTACGGCAAGCCGAACCGGAATGGCGCGGTCGTGCGCGCAGACGGCCCGCCCGCGCTGCAGGACGGGCGCTATCCGATGGCGTGGTTGGACCTGCGCGATGTGGCCACGGACCGAGACACCACCCCCGGCGCACATCGCGGCGGCACGCACCGGCATGAATACAACAGAAATGGACAGCGCATCGGTTTCACCTACGATGACTTTTTGTTGCCGCAATATGATCGCACCATCGGCTATATGACGCCGCATCCGAAAGCGCCTGCGCCCGCTGAATGCTGGTTCGCCGTGCTGGTTGCGCCCGCGCCGATGGGCGAGGCGAAACCGGGCGAAATCGAAAAGGCCTACGGCGATTCCTGGGTGGACCCGCAGGGGACCATGCGCGCCTTCATCGGCAAGGTGCGCAATCCGGACGGCGTTACCTATGAAGAATCGCTCTTTGTCGCCGACATTCCGCCCGATGTGGACATCACCACGGCGGACGCCGGGTCCGCAGAGCGCTATCCGCGCCCGCCGCAAGGCGTGTCGGTGCGGCGGCTGACGTATGGGTGGGCCGGGGGCGTCGTGCGGGGATCACCCGATGGAACAAGAATCGCCTATTACGGCAAGGCCGCTGACGGCAGCACGCAAATATTCATCATTCCCGCCGATGGTTCGGACCAGGCGGAAGACCGCGCCAAACGGCCTGAGCAGGCGACAAGCCTGCCCCATGGCGCGGAAAGCGGTCTTCGCTGGCATCCGTCCGGCGACATCATTTTCTGCATCAGCAACAACGGCATCGTCGCCACCTGCGTCACGCCCGGCGCGCGCTTCGGTCTATCTGTGTTTCTGACGGCTCAGGGCGACGAACCGCCCCGCTATGCGCTTGCCGTCTCCCCCGATGGCCGCCGCCTTGCCTATAACATGGCCGTCCCCACCGAAGATGCCGACGGACAACCCTGCACGAACTACGCCGGAACGGATTTCAGCCAGATATTCCTTTTGGATATTGCGGAAATCAAGTGGATGCCGGATAAATCATAATAGGAACAGTTGGAGATGAGGCTTCGCCTCTCCCATTGACGATGAAAATGCGGGAAATTCTCAAGG